>CANJEY010000266.1 GCA_947472615.1 Beijerinckiaceae bacterium | reverse complement strand
CGCGACGCCATCGTGTCGCGCGTCATGGGCGGCGTCGCGGTCGCGGCTGCGGAATTCCTGCCGAACCCGTTGGCCGGCACCAATCCGGGCATCAAGCCGCAGAAGCCCGATCTCGACCGCGCCAAGAAACTGCTGGCCGACGCCGGCTATCCGAACGGCTTCGGCCTGACCATCGGCACGCCAAACGATCGTTACATCAACGACGCGCAGGTGGCGCAGGCCTCGGCGCAGATGGTCGCTCGCTCCGGCCTCAAGGTGCAGGTCGACGCGATGACGCAGACGACCTTCTTCGACAAGCGCACCAAGCGCGAGTTCGGCGTCTGGCTGGCCGGCTGGAGCGCCGACACAGGCGAGATGTCCAACTC
Source organism: Beijerinckiaceae bacterium (assembly GCA_947472615.1). Classification (GTDB taxonomy): domain Bacteria; phylum Pseudomonadota; class Alphaproteobacteria; order Rhizobiales; family Beijerinckiaceae; genus Terripilifer. Next base: position 6,063 of record CANJEY010000266.1, on the reverse strand, counting down.
GCTGCGGGCGCTGACCGGGACGCCGGACCCCAAGACAGGCTTCGGCACCACCAATCCGGGCGGCTATTCCAATAAGGACATGGATGCGCTGCTGACCAAGGCGCTCACCACTGTCGACGATGCGCAGCGCAACGCCATGCTGGCGCAGGCCTCACGCATGGTGATGGACGATTACGCCGTGATCCCGTTGCACTTCGAAGTGTCCGTCTGGGCCTTCAAGAAAGGCCTTACCTACGAGCCGCAGGTGAACCAGTACACGCGCGCCGACGCCGTCGGCCGGCAGTAGGAGCGGCCTCGCGCGGAGGGTCGGATGTTCGCGTTTGTCCTCCGCCGCATCGGGCAGAGCGCCTTCGTGGTCCTCGCGATGGCCGCGCTGGTGTTTCTCAGCGTCTACGCCATCGGCAATCCGATCGACATCCTGCTCGCGCCGGACGCCGACCAGCGCGAACGCGACGAAGCCATTGCGCGGCTCGGCCTCGACAAGCCGGTCTGGGTGCAGTTCCTGACGTTTCTGGGCAATCTGGCGCACGGCGATCTCGGCAAGTCTTTCGTGTTCGGTTCGGACGCCGTGTCGCTCATCCTCGGACGTCTGCCGGCGACGCTGGAACTCGCCATCGTGGCGCTCGTCCTGGCGACGTTCATCGGCATCCCACTCGGCATGCTGGCCGGCTTGCGCAGCAATACGTGGGTCGGCCGCACGGTGATGACCGGCTCAATCATCGGCTTTTCGCTGCCGAACTTCTGGTTTGGCATCATGATGATCCTGCTGTTCGCGGTCGAATTGCAATGGCTGCCGTCGGGAGGACGCGGCCCCACCGGCAAGCTGTTTGGCCTCGAATTTTCGCTGCTCAATCCGGCGGGCTGGCCGAACCTCGTGATGCCGGCGCTGACGCTCGCGGTCTACAAAGTGTCGCTGGTGACGCGGCTCGCGTACGCGGGAACGCGCGAGGCGCTGCTGCAGGAATATGTGCGTTTCGCGCGCGCCAAGGGCCTGTCGCAGACGCGCATCGTCGGCGTGCATGTGCTGAAGAACATCCTGATCCCCATCGTCACCGTGCTGGGGCTGGAACTCGGCTCGATGATCGCGTTTGCGGTCGTCACCGAGACCGTGTTCGCATGGCCCGGCATGGGCAAGCTGCTGATCGACTCCATCGCGCGGCTCGATCGGCCGGTGATCGTCGCCTATCTGATGATCGTCGTCGGCCTGTTCACCTTCATCAATCTGCTGGTCGATATTCTCTATTCGACCCTCGACCCGCGCGTTAGGCTCGCGGACGCGGGAAGTTGACATGAGCGACGTCGCCATCGAGGCCATTCCCGCCGTAGAAACGCCGCTGCGCCGTTTCATCGCGGATTATTGCGCCAACCGGCTGGCGCTGGCTGCGTTGGTCGTGGTCCTGGTTCTGGCGCTGCTGTCGCTGCTTGCGCCGTGGATCGCGCCGCAGAACCCCTACGATCTCACGCAGATCTCGATCTTCGACAACATGCTGAAGCCGGGCGAACGCTCGATGGACGGCAATCTGTTCGTGCTCGGCACCGACGAGCAGGGCAGGGACATGCTGTCGGCCATGTTGTACGGCCTGAAGATGTCGCTGTTCGTCGGCGCGGCCTCCACCGCGATGGGGCTGGCGGTCGGGGTTTCTCTCGGCGTGACGGCGGCCTATTTCGGCGGACGGATCGACGCGGCGATCATGCGCCTCGTCGACCTGCAATTGTCGTTTCCGGCGATCCTGATCGCCCTGATCCTGCTGGCGGTGTTGGGCAAGGGCGTCGACAAGGTCATTCTCGCGCTGACGCTGGTGCAATGGGCCTATTACGCCCGCACCGTTCGCGGCAATGCGCTGGTGGAGCGGCGGCGCGAATATATCGAGGCGGCGCAATGTCTGGCGCTGCCGCGTTCGCGGATCATCTTCCGCCATCTGCTGCCAAACTGCATGGCCCCGCTGATCGTCATCGCCACCGTGCAGGTCGCGCATGCGATTTCGCTGGAAGCCACCTTATCGTTTCTGGGCGTCGGCGTGCCGATCACGGAACCTTCGCTCGGTCTGCTCATCTCCAACGGCTACAAATACATTCTGTCGGGCAAATACTGGGTCAGCCTGTTTCCGGGCCTGCTGCTGCTGTTCACGATCCTGACCATCAATCTGGTCGGCGATCACCTGCGCGACCTGCTGAACCCGCGGCTGAAGACATGAGCGCGACGCTCGAAGTCGCCGGCCTCGAAACGCACTTCGTCACACGCGCCGGCGTGGTGAAGGCGGTCGATGGCGTCAGCTTTTCGGTCGATCGCGGACAGGTGCTGGGCTTGGTGGGAGAATCCGGATCGGGCAAGACCGTCACGGGCCTGTCGATCATGGGGCTGGTCGATGCGCCCGGCCGCATCGCCGGAGGTTCGATCAAACTTGCGGGGAAGGAACTCGTCGGTCTCGATGAGCGCGGCTGGCGCACCATTCGCGGCCGAAAGATCGCCATGATCTTTCAGGATCCGATGATGACGCTCAATCCGGTGCTGCGCGTCGACACGCAGATGATCGAGGCGATCCAGGCCCACGAGGACGTTGCGAACGATGTCGCGCGCGCACGTTGCCGCGACGCGCTGGGCCGTGTTGGAATTCCCTCGCCGGAGGAGCGGCTGTCGGCCTATCCGCACCAGTTCTCCGGCGGCATGCGCCAGCGAGTGGCGATCGCCATCGCGCTGCTGCACAATCCCGATCTGATCATCGCCGACGAACCGACCACGGCGCTGGACGTCACCATTCAGGCGCAGATCATCGCGCAGGTGCAAAAGCTGGCCGCCGAAACCGGCGCCGCCATCGTGTGGGTGACGCATGATCTGGCGGTCGTGTCCGGCCTGTCGGACCGGCTCGCCGTCATGTACGCCGGACGCATCATCGAGGAGGGGCCGACCGCCGAGGTGCTGACCCGGCCGGGCCATCCCTATACGGCCGGGCTGCTGGCCTCGCTGCCGATCAATAATCCGCGCGGGCGGCCGCTGAACCAGATCCCGGGTTCGACGCCGTCGCTGCTGCGCCTGCCGCCGGGCTGTCCGTTTGCGCCTCGCTGCGGCGCGTGTCAGGACGATTGCACGGTCACGCGTCCGCCCGAGACGCGCTTTGGCATGGACCGACGGCTGCGCTGCTTCCATCCGCTGGAGGCGTCCGCATGAGCGCGCTGATCGAGGCCCGCAACGTCTCGAAGCGGTTCGCGCGCGAGCCCGATCTGGCGGCCAAGATCGCCGGCCTGTTCGGGAACGTCCGGCGTGAAGTCGTCCATGCGCTGGATAGCGTCAGCCTCGCGGTCGCGCCGGGCGAGGTCGTCGGCCTCGTCGGCGAATCAGGCTCGGGCAAGTCGACGCTGGGGCGCATTCTCGCCGGCGTCTGGGAACCGACGGGCGGGGACGTGCTGTTCGACGGCTGCCGCACCGCCGATCTCAGCGGCGACGAACGCCGCAAAGCCGATCTCGCGGTCCAGATGGTGTTTCAGGACCCGATGTCGTCGCTCAATCCGCGCATGCGGGTGGCGGACATCATCGGCGAGGCGCCGCTGTTTCACGGCGTCGCCGCCAAGGCCGAGGTCGCCGCCTATGTGGCCGATCTGATGCGCAAGGTGGGGCTCGATCCGAGCTTCGCAGACCGCTATCCGCACCAGTTCTCCGGCGGACAGCGGGCGCGAATCGGCATCGCCCGCGCGCTCGCCGTGAAGCCGCGCGTCATCGTGGCCGACGAGGCCATCGCCGCGCTGGACGTCTCCATTCAGGCGCAGGTCATCAATCTTTTCATGCAGTTGCGCGCGGAGTTCGGGCTCGCCTATCTGTTCATCAGTCACGATCTCGGCGTCGTCCGGCACCTCGCCGACCGGGTGGCGATCCTGTACCTCGGCCGCATCGTCGAGATCGCCAAGGCGGACGAATTGTTCGCGGCGCCGAACCATCCCTATACGCAGGCGTTGCTGGCCAACATGCCCAAGGTCGAGACCGGCAAACACGCCTTCGCGCCCCTGCAGGGCGAGATTCCGAGCCCGCTGAACCCGCCGTCCGGGTGCCATTTCCATCCGCGCTGTCCGTTCGCGACGGCGCGCTGCTCCGATGAGGTTCCGGCCCTGAAGGAGATCGCCCCGGGGCGTCTGGCGGCTTGCCATCTCAACGGTCCGTGACGGCGCAGGCTCTTCTAATCGACGTATTTTGCTGCTATTTACAACGCCAACTTCAGTCCGTTTCGAGGGAGACCCGCATGACGATCCATTCCGTGCCGAAGACCGGCGAGCCTCAGGCCTCCGCCCGCACCTATGCCGAGTCTCCGATCCAGTGCCGCAAGTTCGGCCATTACGTGTATGAAGTCAGCGACATCCAGCGCACCCTGACGTTCTGGCTCGAAGTGATGAACTTCAAGGTCTCGGACTGGAACGAAAAGGGCATGGTGTTCCTGCGCTGCAACGCCGACCATCACGGCATTGGCCTGAAGCCCGGCAAGCACGCCAAGCGCGCCGTCGACGGCAATCAGGTCGAGCATCTGGCGTTCGAGGTCGACAGCATGGACGTCCTGTTCAAGGCCCGCGACTATTTCCACAAGCACAACATTCCGATTGTGTTCGAAGGCCGCAAGGGCGCGGGCTGCAACACCAGCATCAACTTCCTCGATCCCGATGGCTACCAGTTCGAAATCTACTGGCGCATGGATCAGGTGATCGACGACAATTTGCGCCCGGCGTCGCAGTTCCGTCCGTTTCCGAATCTGGATGACGCCGCCGCAAACCCGGTGCCGGAAACCTGGTGAGCCGAACACCGGCTTGAATCTGCCGCGGAGAATATCCCGATGATCGAAGTGCGAACGCCGTTCCGCAAGTCCATCGGGATTTTTGCCATCTTGTTCGGTCTGGGCTCGCTGATGTCCGGGGGCGGGGCGATCTTCGGTGGCGAAGCCACGAAGTCCCTTGCCGGAAACGTCGTGCCCTTCGTGGTCTGGTTCAACTTCCTCGGCGGCGTCGCGTATATCGTGGCCGGCGCCGGAATTTATGCAGCGCGCGGCTGGGCGACGCCGCTGTCTGCGGCGATCGCCGCAGCGTCGCTTGTGGTCCTCGGGCTCTTCGGCCTGAAGGTCTTGTCCGGCGCTGCGTACGAGATGCGCACCGTCTGGGCGATGAGCTTCCGTTGCGTGGTCTGGCTCGGCATCGCCTTCGTCGCCTGCCGCGCGTGCCGGCAGGCGCGCGCATTGGCCGCCTGACCTATTTCTTGTTCAGCATCGTCTCGTAGGCGCCGCCCATCACCTTTGACACTGGATGGCCGGCCTCGACCGCCGCCGCCATGTCGTCGGACTTGCGCATGATGTCCTCCGCGCGGGTCAGCACATCGTCGATACGGGCCTTCGGGATGATGCAGCAGCCGCTGCGGTCGGCGGCCACGTAATCGCCGGGCGAGACCTCGCCGTCGCCGAAGCGGATCGGACTCTGGAAATCGGCTTCGTGGATGCGCCCGCGCGCGGTGCGCGCTGTCGTCGAGCGGGCAAAGACCGTGTAGCCGACGCGGTCCGATTCCTCTATGTCGCGCGCAGGACCGTCGATGATCGTCGCAGCGACGCCGCGCTTGAGGGCGGCGCGAGACAGGATGCCGCCCCAACTCGCCGCATCGAGCCCGGTTTTCTGCTCGATCAGGATCACGTCGTCGGGGCCGGACGCCTCGACCGCGCCTGTGCACAGATGCCGCGTCACGCCTGCAGGGGCCTGACCGGCTTCCAGCTTGACGGTAACGACGCGGCCGGCGACCGGCTTTCCGGCGCTCACAGGACGAATGCCGGTGACACTGGCCGGCAGACCCAACGCGTCGAGCGCATCGGAAAGATCGCAGATGTCCAGCTTGCGCAGGCGGGCGACGATCGGATCCTCGGACATGGCTTCCCCTCGAAACGGCTGACAATGGCCTTCTGGTAATGGCGAAGAGCCGCAATCGCAACTTCGGGCATGACAAGCAGCGCTTCGGCCGATTAAAAGCAGACAGCGCGAGCGCCCCGAGATGGCGCGCGCTGAGGAGCGGGATCGGGAGCGTCCATGAATCAGCCGAATGCGTCTGCG
>CANJEY010000265.1 GCA_947472615.1 Beijerinckiaceae bacterium | reverse complement strand
TTCCGTGGTCGCCGCGGGCCGCATCGCTTCGCTGACGAGTTCATCGCGCAGCCGCGCGCGGTGATCAGGTGCGCCCAGCGCTGTCACGGACGTGCGTTCGACGCCGAGGATCGGCAGCAATCGCCGCAGCGCCGACTGCGGATGCGTGGCGGCGGGATCGACATGCGAGTCGTCGTCGCCGCCGATGAGTCGCCAGCTTGGCGCATCGAGTGATTGATCGAGGCCCGGCAGCACAATTGCGCCGCGCGGCGCGCGCGCGATGGCGCTCAACAGATGCGCGGTGGCGCGGTTCGTGCCGGTCGACCCGATGGCGATCACCGGATCGCTGCCGTCGCGCCGGTCGAGACGCGCGACCTCCGCCTCGACGAGGCGGACCTGACGCAACGACGCGTCGACGAGATCGCATTCCATCAAATATTGCGGCCATGCCTCCATGGCGATCTTCAGGAAGTCGAGCGTGATGCGCCAGTAGGCATCGAATGCGCCGGTGTCGATGGCGTCGAGCGCGCTCCACGGCACGCCTTCAATGACCGTTTCATCGATCAGCCTCGCGAGTTCGCCCGCCAGTCGCCAAGCCTGATTGACGGAGGTCGCAACCAACAGGGCTTCGTCTGCATGCGTGACGGGCGCTCCGTCGGGGCCGATGGAAATGATCGCCCCATGCAGCCGGCGGCTCCATGCCAGAATGAATTGCGCCAGCACGGCGCGCCGCCGCGACGCGTTCACCGCCTGTGGCAGGTCGAGCGAGAAACCGTCGTCGAACCCGCCGCCGTCGAGCAGCAATCCGGTTTCGATCGCCTCCATCTGGCCGAGCGGAACGATGCGCGGCAGGATCGCCGACGGCCCCGGCAGCAGGCGCGCGATTTCGGACGCCAGCGCGCGCGAGGCGCGCCGCGTCGGCACATAGATCGTGGCGGATGCGAGCGCGAGCGGTCCGTTGGCGATCGAGAACCCATCGACGATGTCGCCGTTGAGCAGCGCCGCCGCGAAGGTTCGCAAGAACGAGACGCCGGGCGGGATGGTGAAGACGCGTGGTTCCCGGCGTGTGTCGCTCATCACAGCTTGGAGCGTTGAATGGCGAGTTCGGCCTCGCCGATCGCCTCGGGCGTTCCGACGTGCAGCCACAGGCCTTCGAGTCTCTGGCCGAACAGACGGCCTTTCTCGGCGGCTTCGAAGAAGAACGGCGCGAGACGAAATGCGTCGCGCTTTTCCCGCGCGAACAGCTGCGGCTTGATGATTCCCACGCCCGTATAGACGAACGGCGCAACGCCGCGCTCGTCGCGCTTCTGTAAGCGTCCGTCCGGCGTCATGGTGAAATCGCCGGTCGAGTCGACCCCGATGCTGGTGGCGGCGGCGGCGACAAGCAGCAGCGCGTCCATGCGGTCCGGGTCCCATGCGCGCGCCAGCCGCGCCATGTTCGACGACGGACCTTCGATCCAGAACGCGTCGGTGTTGCAGATGAAAAACGGCTCGTCGCCGAGCAACGGCAGGACCTTGCGGATGCCGCCGCCCTGATCGAGCAGGAGTGAGCGTTCATCCGACAGAACGACGCGCGGTGACGTGCGCCCCTTCACGTGCGCTTCGATCTGATCGGCCAGATAGTGCAAGTTGACGATTGCGGTCTCGACGCCATCGGCCGCGAGGCGGTCCAGCACATGATCGATCAGCGGCTTGCCGGCGACCTCGATCAGGGGTTTCGGCTTCGCGTTGGTCAGTGGCCGCATGCGGGTTCCGAGCCCGGCGGCGAAAACCATGGCGGTGCGCGGCATGCGGTCTGCGGGCATCTGATCCTGCGGTCGAAACGGGTCTAGGCTGGCTCGCCGAACGTCTGCGGCAGATGGCTCTGATGCCACGTCCGCAATTCGGCGAGCGCCGGGTGCGCGAGATTCTTGCGCAGATAATGTTCGACACGCGGGATGTGCGCAAGATATTGCGGCTTGCCGTCACGCTTGTCGAGCCGCGCGAAGATGCCGAGAATTTTCGTCGCACGCTGCGCGCCCAGAATCGCGTAGGCGCGCGCAAAGGCGCTCATGTCGAACGTCGGATCGGCGTTGCGGCGCAGGCGCGCATAATGTGACAATAGCCGCAGTTCGAGGTCGTCCGGCACCGTGACGCGCGCGTCCTGTAGCAGCGACACCACATCATAGGCGGGATGACCGAGAACGCAGTCCTGAAAGTCGATGATCCCGACGCGTTGCAGACCGGCGCGATCGCCGAGCCAGATGAGGTTTGGCGAGTGGTAATCGCGCAGCGTCCATGTGTGGCGCGCGGCGACGATCTCGGCGAGCGCATGTTTCCAGACGCCGGCGAAGATCGCGCGCGTGCCCGACGCGAGGCTGACGTTGATGTAGTGCGGCGCATACCAGTCGGTCAGCAGTTCGACTTCGATCAGCAGCGCGTCGAGATCGTAGACCGGAATCCGGTAAGGTTCGGAATTGGCGAGCGGCAGGCGATCCGGCAATTCACGGCCATGCATGTCGGCCAGCACGGCGGCGGCTTCTGCATAGCGATCGAAGATCGGCCCGCTGGCATCGACGCAGGCGTCGGAGCCGAGGTCCTCGATCACCGCGAGCCCGGCGTTCGAATCCGCAGCGTAGATGTCCGGCGCGGAAAATCCCTGCGTCCGCAGCGCCTCGTCGACGGCGATGAAGGGCCGGATGTTCTCGGCGAGCTTCGCGATGGCGCTGTAAGGCTTGCCGAACCGCATTGGCGGCCCATCGGGGCGCGGCGGCGAAATCATTAGAATCGCCCGTTCGCCGTTGGGCTTCTCGAGACGTTCATACGCGCGGGTCGAGGCGTCGCCCAGCATGAAGCTGCGCGTCGCGCCGGCCCAGCCGGATGTTTCGAGCAGCGTCTTGATCGCGCCGGCGCGCGCGATGCGTGGTCCGAACTTGCCGTGTCCGGTGACAATGCAGGTGCGTTGCGTGTCGCCGCGCGCGGCATCGACATAGAACGCAAGGTCGAGACGATCGGGCGGCAGCTGATCGCCGGCACGGTCGGCCCATTCGACCAGAACCAGCGCGTCTTCCGTCGCTTCGTCCCAGCCGAGTTCGGCGAGTTCCGACGCGTCCTTGATGCGATAGAGATCGGCGTGCACGATCGGAAACGGCTCGCCCGGATAGATTTGCATCAGCGTGAATGTCGGGCTCGGAACGTCGAGGTCCGGATCGTTGCGCATGTGACGGATTAGGGCGCGCGCGAAACTCGTCTTGCCTGCGCCCAGATCGCCGGACAAAGTTATGAGGTCGCCGGCGCCGATGAATTGCGAAATGTCGGCGGCGAGCGCGTAGGTCGCGTCTTCCGAAGGCAGGTCGAAGCGCCAGGTCGCCCCAATGCGATCGTCCTGATCCGCGGCGTCGCTCACGGCTGCACCGCCGGAATTTTTGGCGCGGCGTGCATTTCAATCGCTGCGGGGAAGATGCAGGTGACGGTCGTGCCTTCGCCGGGCGCTGTGTCGATCTGGATGAGGCCGCCGTGCAATTCCACGAAGGCCTTGACGATCGACAGGCCGAGGCCGACGCCGCGATGGCGCGAGCCGACCGTGTGGGTCTCGAAACGGTCGAACACGCGATCGAGGACTTCGGGCGAAATGCCGCGGCCCTGATCGCTAACCTTGAAGATCACTTCATCGCCGCGTCGCATCGCCGCCAGCGTCACGGTCTGCCCCGGCGACGAGAAGCCGATGGCGTTCGACAGCAGGTTGAACAGGATCTGGCGAACGCGCTTGGAATCGGCGCGGAACCGTCCGACGCCATCAGTGACGACAATCTGCAGCCGGATCGACAGTTCGGACAGGCGATCCTGCAAGCCATCGGCGGCGGCCTGAATAGTCTTCTGGATGTCGACGTCGTCGAACTCCAGCTCCATCGCATCCTTGTCGATCGTCGCGAGGTCCAGAATGTCGTTGATGATCGCCAGCAGCGCCGCCGACGACTTGAGAATGTAGCCGGTGTATTCGCGCTGCTTGTCGTTGAGCGGACCGACCGCGCCTTCGCCGAGAATCTGGCTGAAGCCGATGATGTTGGTGAGCGGCGAACGCAGCTCGTAAGAAACGTGATGCACGAAATCGTTGCGCAGCTCTTCCGCGTCGAGCAAGGCCTGATTGCGTTCGGTGAGGGCGCGTTCGACGCTGACGCCCGCCGTCACGTCGGTGAAGGTGATCAGCGTCGCCCCATCTGGCAGCGGCGCGGCGGCGCAATCGACGATGCGTGAATCGTTGCGGGCGAGGCGGGTCTCGAAGCCGGTGCGCGCATCGTGGATTCCCGACACGACGCTGCGCAGATGCGACCACGCCTCAACGTCGCCGCCGAGTCTGCCGCACAGGCTCACCACCTGATCGACATGCGGCTTGTCGGCGAGGTCTGTGGCGTCGAGGACCCACATGTCGGCGAAGGCTGTGTTGAACAGCTTCAGGCGTCCATTAGTGCCGAACACCACGACGCCTTCCTTCAAGGTGTCGAGCGTCTCACCCTGCACCCGAATAAGAGCGTTGTAGCGCTGTTCGAGGTGGAAGCGTTCCGTCACGTCGTCGAACAGATAGGTCAGTCCGCCCTGCGGGTTGGGATTGGTCACTGTGCGCAGCGTGCGGCCGCCCGGCAGATACCAGACTTGCTCGATCATCTCGACGGACTGGTAGGCGTCCATCAGGCCGGCCTTCCAGTTGCGGAAATCGGCCTGCTCGGGAAGTTTTCGCTCGGCGCGCAACCGGTCGAGGATTTCGGAATCCGTTGGCTTCTGGTCGAGGAACGAGGCGTCGAGCCCCCACAGATGCCGGTAGGCGGCGTTGTGGAACACCAGCCGCCGGCCGCGATCGAAGATCGCCACGGCGGTCGTCAGCTGGTCGAGCGTACGGGTGTGGGCCTCCATCTGGCGGCCGAGATCGCTGCGCAGCGTCTCCAGTTCGACGAGATCGTTGGCCATGCCGACAGAACCGGCCGGGGCGGCTACGTCGACGATTTCCAGCATGTGCCGCTGGCCGGCCACCACCGCCGGCACGCGGGCGCGCCATTGCGATGAGGCGGCGCGCGCCTTCGCGGCGGATTCCCGGGCCTGTTTGTCGAGCAGTTCGATGCAGCGTGAGCTGGCGTCGCGCGGGTCGGAGGCTTCCACGGCGCGCGCATAGGCGGCGTTGACCCACGACAGCCGGTCGTCCTTGTCGCGCATCCAGACGGGTTGCGGCACGGCGTCGAGCAGGGTGCGCAGGGTGTCGAGTTCGAGCAGCGCCTTGGCGTGGCGTTCTCGCAGCTTGGTGAGTTCGAGCCGGTCGCCCGACACATCGCGGATGCGCATGACGGCGCGGCCGCCGACCGCACGTCCCTCGGCCTCCAGATGCCGACCGCCGAGGCTCGCCAGCGACAGCCGGAAGCCCTCGCCGCGGCTGCGCAGGCGCTCGACGTTGCTTTCCAGCGTTTGCGCCATTTCCGGCGGAAGCCATGAGCCGAAGCCGAGGATGCGGCGCGGCATCGGGGCGTTCATCACCAGCGACAGGTCGCCCTCGATCTCGGGTTCGCCATTGGCGGAGCCCCAGGCGATGATGATCTGCGGCTCGGCCGACAGGAAGACGCCGGCGCGGTCGAGGGCGGCGCGCGCCTTGGTGAGGTCGGACACCAGCGACATTTCGCGCTGCGTCCAGCGCTTGCGGCCGGTCAGGTGCAGCAGCGCTGTGGAGGTTGAGAACAGCACGAGCGCCACAAACACCGAGACGCCCACAATGCCCTGCGTCTCGTTGATGCGCGCCAGCGAGAACATGGACAGGTCGGCCGCCGCCGCGACCGTCGCGCCAGCCAGCGTGGTGGCCAGGGCGCTCGATGAAAAAAGTACTGATTTCAGAATGTTACCGGGCGTGCGTCGCTCCGGAGTCGATTCTGCGTCAGCGAAGCACAATCGCCCGTTCATGCTTCGGTCCATTCCTTGATCCGGCCACGCAGCCCGCGCGCCGTCGTCTCGCTGCGAATCAGCTCACTGTAGCTTCAAGGCTACTTCTTGAGAATCTGCTTAACGAAATGAAAACGCCCCCGCGCTGAAAGCGCGAGGGCGTGCCAATTTCGATCCGGCCAGGGCCGGAGAGCGGATCAATAGCGGTAATGGTCCGGCTTGTAGGGGCCCGAAACCGGCAGGCCGAGGTATTCGGACTGCTTGGGCGACAGCTTGGTCAGCTTCACGCCGATCTTGGCGAGATGCAATGCAGCGACCTTCTCGTCGAGGTGCTTGGGCAGCGTGTAGACCTTCTTTTCGTACTGGCCCTGCTTGGTCCAGAGTTCGATCTGCGCCAGCGTCTGGTTGGTGAACGAGGCCGACATCACGAAGGACGGATGGCCGGTCGCGTTGCCGAGGTTAACCAGACGGCCTTCCGACAGCAGAATGATGCGATGGCCGTCGGGGAACTCGATCTCGTCAACCTGCGGTTTGACGTTCTGCCACTTGAAGTTCTTCAGCGCCGCGACCTGAATTTCCGAGTCGAAATGGCCGATGTTGCAGACGATC
>CANJEY010000264.1 GCA_947472615.1 Beijerinckiaceae bacterium | reverse complement strand
GTGCTGTCGATGCCTGCGGCCGGGTTGACAGCACTCGGCCGGCCGTCATTGTCGGCGAAGGCAATTGCGAGGTCGAAGCATGCAGGGGGCGCCAGACGCCACGCCGATCATTCAGGCCCGGCGGCTGTTCAAGCGATACGCGGGCCGCACGGGCGCAAGCGTGACGGCGCTGGAGAATGTCGATTTCGACATTCGCGACGGCGAATTCATCTGCGTGGTCGGCCCGAGCGGTTGCGGCAAGTCGACGCTGCTCAAGATCGTGGCGGGCCTGCTGAGTTTTTCATCCGGCGAGGTATCGCGGTCGGGGAAGCCGCTGAGCGGCCCCGGCGCGGATGTCGGCGTCGTGTTCCAGTCGCCGGTGTTGTTGCCGTGGCGCACCATTCTGGACAACGTGCTGCTGCCCATCGAATTCCGCAATCTGAAGATGTCCGAATATCGCCAGCGCGCGCTGGAACTGCTCGACCTTGTCGGCCTCAGAGGATTCGAGGAGCGCTTTCCGCACGAATTGTCCGGCGGCATGCAGCAACGCGCCGGCATCGTGCGCGCACTGGTGCAGGATCCGCGCATTCTGCTGATGGACGAGCCCTTCGGGGCGCTCGACGCCATGACGCGCGAGCAGATGAACGTCGAACTGCTGCGCATCTGGAGCAGCAACCGCAAGACAGTGCTGTTCGTGACGCACTCCATCGCCGAGTCCGTCTTCCTCGCCGACCGTGTGTTCGTGATGACGCCGCGCCCCGGCCGCATCGCCGAAATCATCGACATTGACCTGCCCCGCCCGCGCGACCTGTCGATCATCAATACAGAACGGTTCGGAACCTATGCAACGCGAATTCGGTCGCTGCTGCAATCGAAGGGAGATCTCTCGTGAGCGCGCCAGTCGAGGACCGGGACGCGCGGCCGCCCAGCCTCATCCGCCGCCGGCCGGAACTGATCCTGTCGCCGATCGTACTCGTCGGCTTGATCGTGCTGTGGGACGTGCTGACGCGCCGCATGGGCGTGCCGGTCTTCATCCTGCCGCCGCCGATGGACGTGTGGCTGTCGCTTGTCGCCGGCCTGTCGGTGAGCCCGTTCAACGCCGGCGGATTTCTCTACCATACGGCGATCACCATGTGGGAAGCGCTGCTGGGATTCCTGATCGGCTCGTCGGTTGGAATCATGTTGGGATTCCTGATCGCCTATTCGCGCCTGTTCGAGAAACTGGCCCTGCCCTACATCGTCGGATTCCAATCACTGCCGAAGGTGGCGCTGGCGCCTCTCTTCGTCATCTGGTTCGGCTTCGGCATCGAGGGCAAGGTGATGATCACCTCGGTGATCACCTTCTTCCCGCTGCTGGTGAACAGCATCGCGGGCTATCATTCGGTCGACCCCGACCGGATCGACCTCGCGCGCTCGTGCAACGCCAGCGATTTTCAGATCCTGCGCAAGATCATCCTGCCGAGCGCGCTGCCGTTTCTGTTCGCAGGCCTGAACGTCGCCTCGGTACTGGCGATTCTGGGCGCGATCGTCGGCGAATTCGTCGGCGCACGGTCGGGACTCGGCGTGCTGCTGATGCAGTACAATCAGGCGATGCAGATCGCCCCGATGTTCGCGATCCTGCTGATTCTCGGCGTCGTGGGCTATGTGTCGAACGTGGCGATCCGGCTGCTGGAACGGCGCTTCTGCTTCTGGGCGCAGCGCGGGTCGCACTTTACGGATGGGCAGGGCTGACTACAGCTACACACCCCTCGTGCTTCGAGACGGCGCTGCGCGCCTCCTCAGCATGAGGGGCTGGTTTTCATGAGCAACCAAAAGGCCTCATCCTGAGGAGCGCTGCGTAGCAGCGCGTCTCGAAGGACGAGGCCGACTTGATTGTTGATAACGAATCGCGCTGACGAGGTCAGCAGCGCTATTTTACTCGCCAGCCTTGGCGGCGACGGCCATGCGGGCCTCGCGGTCTGCCGGGAACTTGTCGGTCGGCGCGAGCATCAGGCGCTCGACGCGCCCGCCTTCGACCATATGGGTCTGGATGATCTCGTCGATGTCGCTCTTGTCGCGGTAGGTGTACCAGACGCCTTCCGGATAGATCACCATCGCCGGGCCCATCTCGCAGCGCTCGAGGCAGCCCGACTGGTTGATGCGGGTGTTCTTGACGCCCTTCTTCTTGGCCTGTTCCTTCATGTAGGCGTGCAGCTCGCCCGAGCCGCGATGCAGGCAGCAGCCGCGCGGATGGTTGGCGGGGCGCTCGTTCTTGCAGACGAAAACATGGGAATCGTAAAACATCTTCGGATCAGACATCAGGTTCTCCCGGACGCCGCCCCTCGGGCGGTCAGTTGAGATATTGACGGGTCTTCTCGATCACGTCAGCCGGCGTGGCCATGATCGAGGTCACGATATCTTGCACCTCTTGCCCTGTCGCAGGGTTAATGTCGAGTGTCATGCGCTCCGCATCGGCCAGCAGGCCAGGGTCGCGCATGGCGGCGTTGAACCCTTCCCGCAGCAGAGCCACCCGGCCGGGCGGCACGTTGGGGGTCGACAGCACGATACGGCCAAGGTCGGTGCCGGACGAAATCAGCCGGATGATCTGTCGTTGCTCCTCCGTGCGGGCCAGATCGAGCATCAGCGGAACGTCCGGAAGGTCCGGCGCGCGCTTCAGGCCGATCTGCACCAGGATCGAGATCTTGCCGTCCCGCAGCCATTCCGGCTTGGTGGACTTGATCGACGTCCAGGCGAAACTGCCACGCCCGCCCGTTTCGCCGCGCTCCATGGCGAGGTCGAGGTCGGCCCCGCCCTTGTAACCACTGACGACCCGAAATTTTGTGCCCGCGATTTCGTTCATCAGCGTCGGAAAAATCTTGTTGGTGCCGGTGGAGCCGGTCGCCCCGATGACGATCTCCTTGCCGCGCGCATCCTCGATCGTCTTCACGCCGGTCGTGTGCCACGCCACGAGAGTCGAGACGTTCGACGACATGTTGCCGATGTAATTGAACTTCATCACGTCGAAGAACGTATTGTCGCGCTCCATCGCCTGCGTGAACGGCACGTTCTGTTCAAGCGTCCCCAGCCACAGCCCGTCCTGCGAGGCCGCTGTGTAGAGGAAATTGGCCGCGCGCCGGCCAGAGCCACCAGGCATGTTCTGCACGACGATCGAAGGATTGCCCGTAATATAACGACCGAGAACCCGCCCGAGCAGGCGCGCATAGGTGTCGTACCCGCCGCCCGTGTCGGTGCCGACCACAAAGGTGATCGTCTTGCCGGCATAGAAATTGTCAGCCGATTGCGCGAGGGCCGGCAGCGGCGCAATCAGCGCCGACAGCGCCAGCAGACGTCGGGCGAACCGCACGGCGGCGCTCAGCTCTTGTCCGCGAGCAGCATCTGCTCGTCGAGGAACTCACCCATGCGGCACTTCACGCCATTCTTGTCGAGCGCTTCGAGATAGGTGCGATGGATGCGCTGATCCTGATCGGTGTATTCGATCTGCGCGCCGCCCTTTTTCACGCTCACATCGACGCCTAGCTTGATGCGGCGCTTCTCGTTCGAGAACGGATATCGGCTGGACCCGAACGCCGTCGCCATATAGCGCACCGGCTCCTGCGACGTATTGAAGTGCTGGTGCCAGATCATGTCCGTGGGAGCGAACACGCAACCCGGATGCCAGTCGTAGCGGCGATAGTCCTCGCCTTCGTGCCAGAACAGCGAATAGCCCGAGCCCTTGACGATGAAGACGTGGAAGTCAGGCCCGTGGCGATGGCCCTTCTTGTAAGTGCCGACGCTCATTTCAGAGCAATGCGCATGCATCGTGCCCTCGGCGAGGCAGAACACCATATTGTTTGAGCCCGCGCCGCGCGCGCTCCATGAATTGAGCTTGAAGTCGCGCAGGTCGGGAACGAAATTCGTCTCCCACATCTGGCGATTGCCGTGGGTGGGCACGAGTTGCCCCTTGCCGGCGAAATAGTCCTCGTCGGCGTCGCGTTCGCGAAACGCGAACGGATTGTCGAAGATGAACTGCTCGTTGCGGAACGTATTCATCATCATCGGCAGATTGTTGGTCGACGCGATGCGGGCGCGCTCCGAGCCAGACCCGTTGAACAGCCGGTAGCGGCAATTTAGCGGCGGCGCAAACAGGCTGCACGGCCCCCACTCGAACGTATGCGAATGACCCGCGGCATCCTCCACCACGGCCGTGCCGTGGCCGGAGAGCACATAGAAGACCTCTTCGTAGAGATGGCGCTGCGAATGCGTCTTGCCGCCCGGCGGCATGTCGATCAGAAAGATCGAGATGAAATCGCCGCGGCCCTTCATGTGCACGGCGGCGCTGTCGGCTCCGATGCGATCCCAGGGCCGCGTCTCGACCTTGTGCAGATCGACGCAGAAATCCTCGACCACCGGAATGCCTTCCGCATCGAGCCAATCGAGGTAAGGGTCGATCAGGAAGCGCGGTTCGCCGGGCTTCTGAGCATGGTCGTCCATATTCGTTCTCCCGCGGTCAGCCGGCGATCGCCGCGATGTTGGTTTCGTCGATGAACGCGCCCATCTGCGACCTTACGCCTGTCTTGCGCAATTCGTTCAGCCAGATTGCGTGGATGCGAGGATCCTGATCGGCGTATTCGATCTGCGCGCCACCGTCCTTGATGCTGACGTCGGTGCGGCGGCCTTCGGAGCCGGCGCGGCGCTCGTACACGATCGGATAACGCTTGGTGCCGAAGCCGACCGCCAGATAGCGCGCCGGCTGCGAGCTGGTGTCGAAGTGCTGATGGAACATCTCGTCGGGCGGCGCGAAACACATGCCGTGCCGCCAGTCGACACGCTGAAAATCCTTGTCGCCCGGATACCACAGCAACGTATAGCCGGAGCCATGGATAAAGAAGATGTGCAGGCCCGGCCCATGCCTGTGCCCCTTCTTGTAGGAACCGACCGGCATTTCCGACACATGCGCGCCCATCGAGCCTTCGCCGAGCAGGAATTGCATGTTGGCGGAGCCGGCGCCGCGCGCTTCCCACGCCATCAGTTCGAACGAGCCGAGATCGGCGACGAAATTCGTCTCCCACATATTGCGGCCGGGGCGAATCCTGGTCATCTCGCCTTCGCCCGAATAGAATCCAGCGACGCCTTCACGCTCGGAAAAGCTGAACGGATTGTCGAAGATGAACTTCTCGTTGTGATAGATGTTCATCAGCAGACGCATGTCGTTCGACGACGCGAGCCGCGCCGGCTCCTGCCCCGATCCGTTGAAGATCTGGTACTTCGCGTTGAGCGGCGGCGAGAACATGCTGCGCGGCCCCCACTCGAAGCTGTGACGGCGGCCGTCGATCTCCACCACCATGCTGCCGTGGCCGGAGAGGACGTAAAACACTTCGTCATAGACGTGCTGCTGCGGCGACGACTTGCCGCCCGGTGCAACCTCGATGAGGAACACCGTCATCCAGTCGCCGCGACCCTTCAGGTGGATGAACGCCCCGGAACATTGATCGCCGAGGCGCGGCCACTTGCCGGTCTCGGCCGTCAGCAGATCGACGCCGAAATCCTCGTGGATCGGCGGACCTTCTTTCTTCGTCCAGTCGAGATAGGGATCGAGCAGAAATTTTGAAGCGCCGCTCATTTGCCTTCACCACGCCGAACGGCGTCCTCGTCGAAATACTTGCCCATACGCGACGGGATGCCAGCGCGATCGATCTCCTCAAGCCACATCCGATGCAGGCGCGGATCCTGATCGGCGTAGCCGATCTGCAGGCCACCGTCGCGCACATCGGCGTCGGGCGCAGACTTGCGTTCGACCTTGCGGGCCAGCACCGGATAACGATGGCTGCCAAGCGACACCGCCAGATAGCGCGCAGGCGCCGCGCCCGTATTGAAGTGCTGATGGAACAGCCCGTCCGGCGGCGCGAACACGTAGCCGAATTTCCATTCGTGGCGCTCGAAGTCCTGATCGCCGTCGCGCCACAGAAGCGTGTAACCCTTGCCGGACAAGGCGAACACGTGCGCGCCCGGCCCGTGTCGGTGCGCCTTCTTGTAGGCGCCCGCCGGCATTTCCGAGGTATGCGCATGCATCGAGCTGTCGGCCAGAATGATCTTGATGTTGCGGCTGCCCGCGCCGCGCGCTTCCCATTCGGGCATTTCGAACGACGCCAGATCGGGAACGAAATTTGTTTCCCACATATGCTTGCCGGCCGACATCGACAGGAAGTCGCCCTCGCCCGCGTAATGGTTCGCCGGACCTATTCGCTCGGAAAAATCCATCGGATGATCGAACAGGAAACGCTCGTTGCGGAAAAAGTTCATCGCGAACGGCAGATCGCTGGCGCACACGATGCGCGCGGTTTCCGTGCCCGAGCCGTTGAACAGCCGGAACGGCGCATTCATCGGCGGAGAGAACAGCGCGCGCGGCCCCCATTCGAAGCTCGCCGTCTTGCCATCGCCGATCTCGACATGCGTCGAGCCGTGTCCGGCCAGAACGAAGAACACTTCGTCGAACAGATGCCGCGACAGGTCGGTCTTACCGCCCGGCGGAATGTCGATAACCTG
>CANJEY010000263.1 GCA_947472615.1 Beijerinckiaceae bacterium | reverse complement strand
ATTCTGGTCGACGCCCGCAAGGGAATCCTGCCGCAGACGCGTCGTCATTCGTTCATCGTGTCGCTGCTGCGCGTGCGTCGCGTCGTGGTGGCGATCAACAAGATGGATCTGGTCGGCTACGACAGGGCGGTATTCGACCGCATCGTGGCCGACTATCAGGCGATGGCCCGGAGTCTCGGCTTCGCCAGCATCGTGTTCATTCCGCTGTCGGCCCGCGACGGCGACAATGTCTCGGCGCGTTCGACTCACACGCCGTGGTACGAAGGCCCGACGCTGCTCGATTATCTGGAAACGGTCGACGCGCGCGTCGAGGCTGCCGCCACGCAGCCTTTCCGTCTGCCTGTGCAATGGGTCAATCGGCCCAATCTCGATTTCCGCGGTTATGCCGGAACAGCGGCGAGCGGCTCCATTTCGAAAGGCGACGAGATCGTCGCGCAACCGAGCGGCAAGCGCAGTCGGGTCGAGCGCATCGTCACCGCCGACGGCGATCTCGAAAGCGCCGGCGAAGAACAGGCGATCACGCTCTGCCTCGCGGATGAGATCGACGTGTCGCGCGGCGACGTCATCACCGCCGCGACGGATCGCAATCTGGCGCGCCGTCAGGTCAACGCCAATCTGATCTGGATGGTCGAGCAACCAATACAGGTGGGGCGCGAGTACATCGTGAAGCTGGCGACCGCGAGCGCCAACGCGACCGTCGCGACTCTGCATCATGCGATCGACATTCACACGTTCGAACCCAGGCTCGCCGAATCGCTGCGCATGAACGAGATCGGCCTCGTGACGCTGGCGTTCGACAAGGCGCTGGTGGCGACAGACTACTTGGAGAACCGCGATCTCGGTGGCTTCATTCTGATCGACAAGCTGACCAACATGACGGCCGCGATCGGGCTGATCGACAGCCGCGCCGATACGCGCGCCGCCGCGCCTGCGCCGGTCGCCAGCGAGACGCTGTCGCAGAAAATGCAGCGCCTGCGATACGCGATCGCCCACGAAATCGGCGATCCGGGCTCGATGCGACGCCGCAGTCTTTATCGGTCGATCAGCTGGCGCGCCGTCTCGTTCGTCCTGATGTACCTGGTCGGTCTGGCGCTGACGCACCGCACAGATGCGGCGCTGGGTCTGGGACTGCTCGATCTGATCGGCAGGCCGCTGCTGCGTGCACTGCACGCGCGCACCTGGAAGAAGACCGAACCGGCGGTGCCCGATTCGCTCGACAGCGGCGCGGGAATCTGAGGGGCTGATCTAATCCTGCGCGAGCTGGGACAGCATGCGGATCATGTCCGCATGGCTGTCCCGGCCGAAACGGTCGATCATTCGGCTCTCATGGGCGGCATGGAGGGCCAGCGCTTCCTTCAGAAGCGCGCGGCCGTCGCCGGTGAGTTCCACCGCATAGGAGCGCCGGTCCGATTTGGACGGCGTACGCACCGCCAGTCCGCGCTGCTCCAGCTCGTCCATCATGGCGACGAAATTGGTGCGCTGGATGCCAAGCGCGGCGGCGATCTCGGATTGCTTCAGGCCCGGATTGGCGTCGACGATCACCAGCACGCTGAATTGCGCCGGGCGCAGTCCGATGGCGGCGAACGCCCTGATGAAATCGTCGAAAACCGCCAGCTGCGCGCGGCGAATCAGATAGCCGACCGACTGACCCAGCGCGCCGAGATCGAGCCCCGCGGGGGCGGCGGTCCGGTCCGGCGTCTCATCGACCGCCGCGCTGCGCGTGATTTTTGATTTTTTTGGCCTCGCTGGCATTCCGTCTTGTTCCCGGTCAATCTGGCGGCCGCATTCTAGCGCGATCCGCCCGTCTTGCACGTATGGCGGATAATTGTTATAGTATATATCTAAATGAGCGTCGGGAGGGGAACCGCTCGTGTGGCTGCCGCGACCATGCCGGATCCATGAAGGCTGCCGCCCGTTCGGGCCGCGCCGATGATCGATCCCATCATCCTCCTCTTCCTGTTGCAGGACGGCCTGACCAATGGGGCGCTTTACGCGCTGCTGGGTCTGGCGCTGGTTCTGGTTTTCACCGTGACGCGCGTCATCTTCATTCCGCAGGGCGAATTCGTCGCCTATGGGGCGCTGAGCTATGCGCTGCTCGAAACGGGTCGGGTCCCCGGCACGATCTGGCTACTCGTGGCGATGGGCGTCGCGGCCTTCGCGATAGAGGCCATCACCCGCGGATCGCGCATGACGGGCCGCGAATGGACGACGGCGGCGGTTCTGGATCTGGGGCTGCCAATTGCCATCGCGGGACTGACGCTTGCGTTCGCCAGCAAGACAACGCCGGCGCTCGTCAACCTGCTGCTGACGCTGGCGATGATCGCGCCGCTCGGGCCTTATCTCTACCGCATCGCCTTCCAGCCCATCGCGGACTCGACCATCCTGACGCTGTTCACGACCGCCATCGGGGTGCATCTGGCGATGACCGGTCTGGGCCTCGCGCTGTTCGGCGCTGAAGGACTGCGGGCCAAGCCCCTCACCGACGCGAGCCTGCCGGTCGGGCCGATCGTACTGACAGGCCAGAACATCGCCGTCTATCTGGCGACGGCGGCGCTCATCATTGGCCTCTGGCTGTTCTTCGAACGCTCGCTCTACGGCAAGGCGCTGCGGGCGACGGCGATCAATCGCGTCGGCGCGCGGCTCGTGGGCATCCGCACCAGCCTGTCGGGCGGGCTGACGTTCGGCCTCGCGGCCGGCATCGGGGCGATCTCCGGCATCCTGATCGTGCCGATGACCACGATCTACTACGATTCCGGCTTCCTGATCGGCCTCAAGGGTTTCGTGGCGGCGATCATCGGCGCGCTCGCCAGCTATCCGGCGACCGCGATCGCGGCGCTGTTCGTGGGCATCGCAGAAGCCTTCGCGTCCTTCTACGCCAGCGCCTTCAAGGAAATCATCGTCTTCATGCTGATCGTCCCGGTGCTGGTGTGGCGCTCGCTCGGCGCCGTCCATGACGACGAGGAGGAGTGACGATGCGTACGCGTCTCCTGCTTCTCGCAGCTATTGCGCTCGTGGCGCTCGCGCCGGTGCTTCCGGGCGTGCCGCCGTTCTGGATCACGCTGCTCAGCAACATCGGACTCGCGTCGCTGGTGACGCTGGGACTGGTGCTGCTCACCGGCGTCGGAGGTCTGACGTCGTTCGGGCAGGCGGCATTCTGCGGTTTTGCGGCCTATACGTCGGCGCTGCTGACGACGCGCTACGGCTTCTCGCCGTGGCTGACTCTGCCGATCGCGCTCAGCGTGACGGCCTTCGCGGCGGTTGTGATTGGTCTGATCACGGTGCGATTGTCGGGTCATTATCTGCCGCTTGGCACCATCGCCTGGGGCATCAGCATCTTCTATCTGTTCGGCCGCATCGAAATGCTCGGCCGTCACGATGGGCTGAGCGGCATTCCGCCGCTGTCGATCCTCGGCATGTCGCTGATCGACCCGAAAGCGATATACTACGTGATCTGGTTCTTCGTGTTCGCGGGCTCGATTGCGACGCTGAACCTGCTCGATTCGCGCATGGGACGGGCCATCAGGGCGCTGCGCGGCGGCCGTGTGGCGGCGGAATCGTTCGGCATCGACACGGCGCGGCTGAAGCTGATCGTGTTTGTCTACGCCGCCGTATTGGCGGGGCTCTCGGGCTGGCTCTACGCGCATTATCAGCGCACCGTGAACCCGACGCCGTTTGGCCTCAACGCCGGCATCGAATATCTCTTCATGGCTGTGCTGGGCGGCGCGGGCTACGTGTGGGGCGCGATCGCGGGTGCGTTCGTGGTGACGCTGCTCAAGGATGTGCTGCAACGGGTGACGCCACTGATCTTCGGCGAACTCGCGCAGGTCGACAGCATCGTGTTCGGGGCGCTGCTGGTGCTGTGCCTGCAATTCGCGCCGCGCGGCGTGTGGGCTTTCATCCGCAGGCTTGCGCCCGCCAATTCTGCGCCGGACATTGCGGATGCGCCGGCGCTGCCCAAGCGCGACATCGCCGCGACTGGCGATGCGTTGCTGAGCGTGGAAGCGATCCGCAAGCAGTTCGGCGGACTGGTGGCGGTGAACGATGTGTCGTTCGGCGTCAAATCCGGTGAAATCGTCGCGTTGATCGGCCCCAATGGGGCGGGCAAGAGCACGACGTTCAATCTCATCAGCGGCGTGGCGCGTCCGACGTCCGGGCAGGTGCGATTCGCGGGGCGCGACGTATCCTCCGCCAGCGCGCAGGATGTGGCGCGCCTCGGTATGGCGCGCACGTTTCAGCATGTGAAGCTGCTGCCCGAGATGAGCGTGCTGGAAAACGTCGCGCTCGGCGCGCATCTGCGCGGCCACGCAGGCGTGTTTCAGAGTCTTGCGCGTCTCGATCGCGCAGACGAAGCGAAACTGCTGGCCGAAGCGCGCCGCCAGATCGAGCGCGTCGGACTGGCGGAGCATATGCATAAGCCGGCCGGTTCGCTGGCGCTCGGACAACAACGCATCGTCGAAATCACGCGCGCGCTGTGTCTCGATCCGCGACTGCTGCTGCTCGATGAACCGGCCGCCGGCCTGCGGCATTTCGAAAAGCAGCAACTGGCGCGTCTGCTCGGACAATTGCGTACGGAGGGCATGAGTATCCTGCTCGTCGAACACGACATGGGATTCGTGATGGATCTGACCGATCATATCGTGGTGCTCGATTTCGGATCGAAGATCGCCGAAGGCAAGCCCGAGGCCATCCGCCAGAATCCCGCTGTGCTTGAGGCCTATCTGGGAGGCGTCGCATGACGGCTCTGCTCGATGTGTCGGGACTGTCGATCCGCTACGGGCGGGTCGCGGCGGTGCGCGATCTGGCGCTGACGATCCGGCCCGGCGAAATCGTCACGGTGATCGGCGCGAATGGCGCAGGCAAGAGCACGCTGCTGAACGGAATCATGGGGCTGCTGCCGATCGAGGGCGACCTGCGCTTCGACAGTGCGGAGATTGCGCACTGGGGCGTCGAACGCCGCGTCGAATCGGGTCTCTGTCTTGTGCCGGAAAAGCGGGAGTTGTTCGGCGCCATGTCGGTCGCCGACAATCTTCTGCTAGGTGGCTTCCGGGTCGAGGCGTCGTTGCGCGACCGCACGCTCGCCGAAGTCTACGGGCGCTTTCCGCGCCTCGCTGAACGCCGCATGCAACTAGCCGCGACGCTGTCGGGCGGCGAACGCCAGATGCTCGCCATGGGCCGCGCGCTGATGAGCCAGCCGCGCCTGTTGATGCTTGATGAACCGAGTCTCGGCCTCGCGCCGCGCATCGTGGCCGACATTTTCACGATCGTGCGCGGATTGCGCGACGCGGGCGTGGCGATTCTGCTCGTCGAGCAGAACGCGCGCGCCGCGCTCAATGTGGCGGACCGCGCGTATGTGATGGAACTCGGCGAGGTGATCTTGCAGGGACCGGCCGCAGAACTTGCCGCCGATCCGCGCGTCGCGGCGAGCTACCTCGGAATTCAGTAGTCGGGCTTTCAGAAAATGAAAACGCCCCGGAGACGATCCGGGGCGCTTCCAGAATATGCGTGTGTTACTTGACGATGACGAACTTGCCGTCCTTGACGCTGATCAGGATCGCGGCGCGATCATCGACGCCGTAACGGTCCTTCTCGGTGAAGTTGTAGACGCCCTGTCCGGCCGCCATGTCCTTCTCGGTAAGCAGCGCCTCGCGGATCGCCTCGCGGAATTCCGCCGTGCCGGGCTTCGCCTTCTTCAGCGCCACCGGAACGACGCGGTTCAGGATCTGGAACGCATCGTACATGTGCGCGCCGAACTGCGTGCGGGATTCGGGACCGTACTTCGCCTCATAGGCGTTGACATAGGCGAGGCCCGGCTTCTTGGTCAGGGCGCTGTCGTCCTGCAGTTCCGGCGCAATGACGGGGCCGGACGCGAGGATCGCGCCTTCGGCGGCCTTGCCGGCGATGCGCATGAAGTCATACGTGACGGCCCCGTGGGTCTGGTATATCAGGCCCGTGAAGCCGCGTTCGCGCAGCGCGATCTGGGGTAGAGCCGCGGCCGTGCCGGACGCCGCGACCAGAACTGCGTCGGGCCGGCTCGCGACGAGTTTCAGCGCCTGTCCGGTGACGGACGTGTCGGCGCGGCCATAGCGTTCGTCGGCGACGAGCTTGATGCCCATGGCCTCGCCCTGACGCTTGAACTCATCAACCCAGAGATCGCCCCACGAATCCGAGAAGCCAATCATGCCGAGCGTCTTCACGTTCGACTTCTTCATATGTTCGAAGATCTTCCTCGCCATCAGTGGCACCGGCTGAGGCATCACGACGCTCCACTTCTCCTTGCCGGGCGCGAACGGCATCGGGCCGAGACCGAAGTGCGGAACGCCGGCTTCGAACGCGACATTCGAGATCGCGATCGTCGGCGGCGTCGTGGCGGAGCCGAGAATGATGTCGACCTTGTTCTCGGTGATCAGACGGCGCGCGTTGGTGGTGGCGTTTGTCGGATCGCCCGCGTCATCGAGCAGGATGACGTTGAGCTTTACGCCGCCGATTTCCTTCGGCACGAATTCGAGCGTGTT
>CANJEY010000262.1 GCA_947472615.1 Beijerinckiaceae bacterium | reverse complement strand
CGCGGCTCATGCGCATTCCGGCCCCGGCTACTATGCCCCGGCCCGCGTCTATGGCGGCGAGTGCTGGATGGAGCGCCGCGAAGTCACCAACCGCTGGGGCGATTTCGTCGGTTATCGCCGCATCCGCGTCTGCAACTGAATGAACCTGACCGAGAACTGAGAGACCGGCAGCCGCCGGGTGCTCTCTCCCCGGCAGCAAACCGAGACGCCCTCCGGACCGCCCCGTCCGGAGGGCGTTCGCGTTCGTGAGCGCCGGCAAACTCGCCGATGGGCCTTGCGCCTCATTGGCCTCCGCGCCGCGATCCATTATTCTGTCGGCATGAACGCGCCCCTCGCCCCCGTCTCCGCCATTCCCGCACAGCTCGCCGCCATCGTGGGCGACAAGCACGTCGTCACCGGCGCGCATGACATGGCGCTCTATCTGGCCGAACCGCGCGACCTGTTCCACGGCAAGGCGATCTGCGTCGTGCGGCCGGGCTCGACCGCCGAAGTCGCGGCGGTGATGAAATTCTGTTTCGACAACAATGTTCGCGTCGTGCCGCAGGGCGGCAACACCGGGCTCGTCGGCGGGCAGATTCCCGGACAGGGCGATGTCGACGAAGTGCTGCTGTCACTGAAGCGCATGGACAAGGTGCGCGAGGTCGACGTCTCGTCGAACACCATGACGGTCGAGGCCGGGTTGACGCTGCTGCGCACGCAGGAGGAAGCCGAGAAGGCCGGCATGCTATTTCCGCTGTCGCTCGCCTCGGAAGGCTCCTGCACCATCGGCGGCAATCTGGCGACCAACGCCGGCGGCACGGCCGTGCTGGCCTATGGCAACGCGCGCGATCTCGTGGTCGGGCTCGAAGTCGTCCTGGCCGACGGGCGCGTGATGCAGAACCTGTCGAAGCTGAAGAAGGACAACACCGGCTACGACCTCAAGCACCTGTTCATGGGTTCGGAAGGCACGCTGGGAATCATCACCGCCGCCGTCGTGAAGCTGTTCCCGCGCCCGCGCGGCCTCGCCACGGCATTCGTCGGCCTCGCCGATCCGCACAAGGCGTTGGCGTTTCTCGATCTCGCCCAGAAGCACGCCGGCGCCGATGTGAAGACGTTCGAGATCATCGCCCGCTTCGGCCTCGAGATCGTTGTCAAACACGGACAGAACACGCGCAATCCGCTGGGCGAACCGCACAATTGGTACGTGCTGATCGAACTCGGCTCAATTAGTGAGAGCGGCGTCGACGACGTGATGATGGGCTTGCTGGAAGCCGCCGCCGAACAGGAGATCATCGAGGACGCGGCCGTGGCGGCCTCGCTCGACCAGCGCGCCGGATTCTGGCGGCTGCGCGAGCTTCTGTCGGAATTGCAGAAATTCGAGGGCGGCTCGATCAAGCACGACGTCTCGGTGCCGGTGGCGAGCGTGCCGCAGTTTCTGGAAGAGGCGACGGCGGCGGTGCTGGACTATCTGCCCGGCGCGCGCCCCGTGCCGTTCGGGCATCTGGGCGACGGCAATATTCACTTCAACATCACGCAGCCGGTCGGGGACGATAAAGAAAAATTTCTCGACCGCTGGGACGAGATGAACGAAATCGTTCACGCGGTGGCGGCGCGTCTGCATGGCTCGATTTCCGCCGAGCACGGCGTCGGCACGCTGAAGCGCGACCTGCTGCCGGGCGTGAAAGACCCGGTGATGCTGGACGTGATGCGGATTCTCAAGGCGGCGCTGGACCCGAAGGGGATTTTGAATCCCGGAAAGGTGCTGTAGTCGCCCTAATCGTCGTTGCGAGTGCAGCGAAGCAATCCAAGGTCGCGGCGCACGGACGCATCTGGATCGCTTCGCTGCGCTCGCGATGACGGATGAGCGTTTGAAAGCAGGCGCGCAATCGGTCTACACTCCCTCGCCGCAGCGGCCACAGCCGCGCACAGGGAGGATCACGATGGCCGAAGCGCCAGTTTTCTATGCCGATCTCTATGCGCATCTGCGCAAGGCCAACATGGAGATGCTGGCCTATGTGCCGGACGAGGCTTTGGGGCCAGTTCTCGACGCCGCCGAGGCCGACAATTCCGTCACCACCGTGGTGATGACCACCGAAGAGGAGGGCGTCGCGGTCTGTTGCGGCGCTGCGCTCACCAACAAGCGCGCCGTGATGATGATGCAGTCGAGCGGCGTCGGCAATTGCGTCAACGCCTTCACGCTGATCCAGAACTGTCGCATCCCGTTTCTGGCGCTGATCGCCATGCGCGGAGAATTCGGCGAGACCAACGCCTGGCAGGTGCCGGCCGGCAAAACGACGGCGCAGACGCTCGAACTCGCCGGCTTCCATGTGCTGTGGGCGCGCCGGCCCGAAGAGGTGGCGCAGATCGTCGACGCCGCGGCCGACATGGTGTGGAAGGCCAATCAGGCCGTGGCGATCCTGCTGTCGCAGCAGCTCGTCGGCGCCAAGCAGCTTTGAGGATCGCCCCATGAGCAACAACGTCATCGAACGCATCGATTTCATCCGCGACCTGCTGGTCGACGCTGGCGACATGCTGATCGTCACCGGCATCGGCACGCCGAGCTCCAACACGCGGGCCGTGGCCGATCGCGGCCTCAACTTCTATACGTCGGGCGCCATGGGTGCGGCGACCGGCATCGGCCTCGGCATGGCGCTATCGCGACCCGACCGCTGCGTGACGGTGATCACCGGCGACGCGGAGCTGATGATGAATGTCGGCACGCTCGCGTCAGTCGCGGTGGCGAAGCCGCGCAATCTCTCGGTCATCGTCATCGACAACGAGCGTTTCGGCGCGACCGGCTCGCAGATCAGCCACACCGCGCACGGCGTCGACATCGCCGGCATAGCAAAGGCGTGCGGCTTCGCCGACGCCATCACGGTGCGGGCGCAGGGCAACGTCGTCGGCGTGCGCAAGCGCATCCACGAGAAGAACGGGCCATATCTGTGCGTCGCCAAGGTGGGGCCGAACAAGCGCATGGGCGCGGGCCCGGCGCGCATCCGCGACGGCGTGATGACCAAAGTCGATTTCATGCGCGCGCTGGAGGCGTCTGACGCGTAAGAGACGTTTGAAACGACACAGGCCCGGCTGAGAGCCGGGCCTGTTTAAATTCGAGATGAGATCAGTCAGCTCGTCACATGCCGTTCGAATTGTTCATCATCGTGCCGGAGCCACGGTTTGTCGGGCTGCCGGTCGTGCCGCTGCGGCCAGACATGTCGTCATTCATCATCGCGCCGCCCGAACGCTTCTTCTTCATCATCATCTTTTTCTTCATCATCATCTTCTGCTTCTTGGTCGCGGTCTGCTGGATCATGGAAGCATCGAAGGCAGCCGGCGCGGAGCTGACCGGAAAAGCCTGAGCCGGAATTGCGGTCGACAGCGCGATCGCGGCCGCGACGGAAAGAAGGGCGTAACGCATGTGAATCTCCTCGGGAAACAACCGGAAGCAGGTTGACCTAGCGAGACGCGTCCCTCGATCCATCGTTCCTCTCATCACGAACCTATGATCGTGCGCCGGCGCATCAGTCGAAGTCGCAATGTTCTGCTGTT
The DNA here is from genome assembly GCA_947472615.1 of Beijerinckiaceae bacterium. GTDB lineage: Bacteria > Pseudomonadota > Alphaproteobacteria > Rhizobiales > Beijerinckiaceae > Terripilifer. The sequence continues at coordinate 3,018 of CANJEY010000262.1, read as the reverse complement.
CAGCTGTGGCGTTAGCTGCACACCCGGTAAGTTGGTGCATTTCTGCAACGTCAACGAAATCATGGTTAAGAATGCGTCCACGGTTAAGCTGGCGTTAACCATATGGGCTTCATTTGGGCGGCGCATCGCAGCCAGCGCGCGTCGGTCCCGGAATTTTCCGACCGTCTCTCGCAAACGTCATGAACCCTCGGGTTCGTGGTCGACACGCTCCGCCGATGTCGCCGGGCCTCGTCGCATCGCGGACCTGCGGACGCAATTCACCGATGAGGTTCGAGATGATTATGAAATTTATGGCGCCCGCGGCGATTCTGGCGATCGCATCTTCCACCGCGCTTGCCGCCGATCTTCCCTACCGCAAGGAAGCGCCGTCCATGCCTGTGCTGGTTGCGTCCGCGCCCTACGACTGGACCGGCTTCTATCTGGGCGTGCAGGGCGGTTACGGCTGGGGCCGCAGCGCCGAAACCTATACGTTCGCCAACACCGCCATCGCCAACTTCAACTAGAGCTACAGCACCGATGGCGCCATGTTTGGCGGCGTCGCTGGCTACAATCGTCAACTCGGCTCCATCGTCGTCGGCGTCGAAGTTGAGAACAACTGGTCGAACATCTCGGGCGCGTCTGGCGTCATCAACATCGGCCCGCCGAGCCTGGACGACACTTACACCACGAAGCTGAACTGGTACGGCGCGCTCAAGGGCCGCATCGGCGTCGCGGTTGACAAGGCGCTGCTCTATGTCAACGGCGGTCTCGCTTATGGCGAAATTCGGCACGCCTATCTGGCGGCTCTCAACGGCGGCGCGGGCAACACATTCTACAAGACCGACTTCCGCACTGGCTGGACTCTTGGCGCCGGCGTCGAATTCGCCATCAACAAGAACTGGACCGGCCGCGTCGAATATAACTATTTCGATCTCGGCCGCTCGTCGATTGACTACGGCCGCGCGCAGTCGACGTGGCGCGACACCTACAGCGTCGTGAAGGTCGGCCTCAACTACAAGTTCGACTGGGCGACCGCTGCGGTAGGCCCGGTGATCGCCAAGTACTGACGCCGGTTTCGGCGAAAGTCAGTAAGCCCGGCCATCGCGCCGGGCTTTTTGCTGTTTGGTGCTTCAACCCAGAATGGCCTTGCGCTGTTCGAGCAGTCGCCGCTCTGGCGCGAGCCGCGTCAGGCGGATCGCCTCGTCGAAGGCCGCGCGCGCTTCTGCAATGCGGCCAAGTCGCGACAGCAGATCGGCGCGCGTCGCCGGCAGCAGCGCGTAGGTTTCGAGCGGATGGCGCGCCGCGAGCGCATCGACCAGATCGAGCGCGCGTGCCGGACCTTCCACCATCGACAGCGCCGCCGCGCGATTGAGTTCGATGATGGGCGACGGCTGGATGCGCACCAGCACGGCGTAGAGACCGGCGATCTGTCGCCAGTCCGTGTCGGCGAAGGTCGGCGCCTGTGCATGCAGCGCCGCAATGGCGGCCTGCACAATGTACGTGTGCGGCGGACCGCGGACGCCGAGCGCGCGATCGAGCAGCCCAACGCCTTCCACAATCTTCGCGCGATTCCACGATGTGCGATTCTGATCTTCCAGTCGCACGATATCGCCATCTTTCGACACGCGCGCGTCGCGCCGTGAATCGTGCAGCAGCATCAGGCTCAGCAGGCCCTGAACGGCAGGCCGTTCGGACAGCAACTCATCGACGAGACGCGCCAGCCTGATCGCCTCGTCACACAGGTGAGGACGCATTAGATCGTCGCCGCGCGTCGCCGCATAGCCTTCGGTGAAGACCAGATAGATCGTCGCCAGCACGCCATCGAGTCGTTCCGGCAGCACGTCCTTCTCCGGCACCCGATACGGAATGCGCGCGTCGCGGATCTTGGCCTTGGCGCGAACGAGCCGCTGCGCCAGCGTCTCCTCACTGATGAGAAACGAGCGCGCGGCTTCGGCCGCCGGCAGGCCGCAGATCGTGCGCAGCGTCAGCGCCACCTGCGCCTCCATCGACAGCGCTGGATGACAGCAGGTGAAAATCAGCCGCAACATGTCGTCGCGCACGCCGGAGCCGTCGTCATCCGACGCGGCCGGAAGAGCGTCGAGCGCGGTCTCGCGTTCGATCTCCTTCTGTTTCTCGCGCCAGCGCGCATCGCGGCGGATGCGGTCGATCGCCCTGTTGCGCGCGACGCCCACGAGCCACGCGCGCGGATTGGCGGGCGTCTCCGCGCGCCAGCTTTCCAACGCGGTCTCGAAGGCGGACTGCATCGCCTCCTCGGCGAGATCGAAATCGCCGAGCAGGCCGATCAGGGTCGCCAGCACGCGCCCTGATTCGAGCCGGAACAGCCTTTCGATCTCGTCGCGCAGCATGGTCGATCAGCCCCGCGGGAACACCCGGATCGGCCGCACCTCGATCGCCCCTAAGCGCGCGCCCGGAATGCGGGCCGCGAGGGCGATCGCCTCATCGAGATCCTTTGCGTCGATCAGATAATAGCCGCTGAGCTGCTCGCGCGTTTCGGCAAACGGGCCGTCGGTCGCCAGCGTCTTGCCGTCCCGCACACGCACGGTGGTGGCGGTCTGCGAAGGCTGCAGCGCATCGCCGGCCTTGAACGCGCCGCTGCGGATGATGTCCTGCGTGAACGTCATGTATTCGGTCATCATCGGGGCGTCGGGCGGGATAGCGGCCATGTCGGCTTCGTTCTGGTAGATCAGCAGAAGATATTGCATCGGGGTTCTTTTCGGCGGGCGAACATCCGCCCGGCATCCAGACGAACAGGCGTGGGCGATTTCGACAGCCGGTTCGCATTTTCCCAAAACGGTACGCCGCAACGGCGGAGATTGGTAACGCGTCTTCAAGCTTAAGGCGCGATAACTTTTTGGTTGGCCGCGACGGGCTGGCGTGTGGCGTTGCGGCCACGCCCGCCGCGGCTTCTCCCCGGTCTCCGGCGGTCAACGGGCGCGGTCGCGTATGAGTCGTTCGAGCATTGGTTGGGCGTTGAGCGTCGTGGCTCCGTGGTGTCTCGCCATCGGTCTCGTCGTTTCG
>CANJEY010000261.1 GCA_947472615.1 Beijerinckiaceae bacterium | reverse complement strand
GTTCTTCTTCACGATGCCCATCAGCAGGATGATGCCGATGAGGGCGATGATCGACAGATCGTGTCCAGCCGCCGACAACGCCAGCAGCGCCCCAACGCCCGCAGACGGCAGCGTGGTCAGAATCGTGAACGGATGCGCGAAGCTTTCGTAGAGTATCCCGAGCACGATATAGATCGTGACGATCGCGGCCAGAATGAGCCACGGCTCGGCGTCGAGCGAACTGCGGAATTCGGCCGCGTCGGCGTTGAACGCGCCGACCAGCGAATCCGGCATGCCGATCGCCGCGCGCGCCCGGTCGATCTCCTGCACGGCGTCGCCGAGCGCCTCGTCGGGCGCAAGATCGAAACTGATTGTCGCCGCCGGAAACTGTTCCTGATGCGCGACCGAGAGCGGCGCGGTGATGCGGCTGATTGTCGTGAAGGCTTCGAGCGGCACCTGCGCGCCGCCGGTTCCGGTGACGAAAATCTTTTGCAACGAAACGGGATCGTTCTGGAATTGCGGCGCGGCTTCGAGAATGACGCGGTACTGGTTCGACTGCGAATAGATCGTGGCGATCTGGCGCTGACCGAAGGCGCTGTTCAGCGTGTCCGAAACGGTCTGGATCGGCACGCCGAGGCGGCCCGCCTTCTCGCGGTCGATGTCGATGAAGATTTGTAGTCCGCCCTCCTGCGTCTCAGTCGCGACGTTGCGCATGACGATCGACTTGCGCAACTCGGCCGCGAGGCGGCCGGTCCAGCGCGTGAGTTCTCCGAGATCGGAGCCCGCCAACGTATACTGATACTGCGAGCGGCTCGAGCGCGTGCTGATCTGGATATCCTGCGCGGGCTGGATGTAGATCATCACGCCCGGTATGCCGGTGACGGCCGCACGAATGCGCTCGGCCACGACGCTCGCCGAAGCGCGCTCCTCGCGCGGCCGCAGCACGATGGTCATGCGCCCCGTGTTCTGCGTCGCGTTGAGCGGGCCGATGCCCAGCACGGAGACGACGCCCGTCACGTCAGGGTCGCGGCGGATTACCGATGTGGCCTGTTCCTGAATGCTCTTCATCTGCCCGAAGGACGAGTCGGGCGCGGCCTCCATCACGGCGGTCAGCAGGCCAGTGTCCTGCGGCGGCAGAAAGCCCTTCGGCATGACGACGTAGAGCCACACGGTCAGCACCAGCGTGCCGAACGTCAGCCACATCATGAACGCCTGATGGCGCAGCGCCCAGCCGAGCGTGCCGTCGTAAAGGCCGCTCATCCACACGACGGGCTTCTCGGCCATGCGCAGGAACCAGCCCGGATGCTCCTCGCCCTTGTCGCGCAGCAGCAGCGCGCACATCATCGGCGTCAGCGTCAGCGAGATCAGCGCCGACACCAGCACAGAAATCGTCATCGTCAGGGCGAATTCACGGAACATGCGGCCCACAAGGCCGGTCATGAACAGCAACGGAATGAACACGGCGATCAGCGAAAACGTCAGCGACACGACCGTGAAGCCGATCTGCTTCGCGCCATCGAGCGCCGCCTGCAGCGGCTTCTTGCCACCCTCAATGTTGCGGACGATGTTCTCGATCATCACGATGGCGTCGTCGACGATGAAGCCCGTGCCGATCGTCAGCGCCATCAGAGACAGGTTGTCGAGGCTGAACTTGCACAGCCACATGACGCCGAATGTCGCCACGATCGAAAGTGGCAGCGCCACCGCCGCGATGATCGTCGCGCGGATCGTGCGCAGGAATAGCAACACGACCAGAACGACCAGCACGGCGCTCAACGCCAGCGTGAACTGCACTTCGGCGATCGAGGCGCGGATCGTGGTGGTGCGGTCGTTGACGATCTGGAAGTCGATGCCGGCGGGGATCGAGCGGCGGATGCGCGGCATCTCGATGCGCAACCGCTCCATCGTCTGGACGATGTTGGCGCCAGGCTGCTTCTGCACGTCGAGGATGACGGCCTGCTTGCCGTTGTACCAGCCGCCGACGCGGACGTTCTCCAGCCCGTCGATGACCTCGGCTACATCTTTCAACAGCACCGGCGCTCCGTTGCGCGTCGTGACGACGACTTCGCGATATGCGTCGGCGGCGCCGATCTGGTCGTTCGCGGCGATGATGTAGGATTGATGCGCGCCGTCGAGCGCTCCCTTCGAGCCGGCGACGTTGGCGCCGACGACCGCCGCGCGCAGATCGTCGAGGGCGATCTTGTAGGACGCGAGCCGAGCCAGATCGACCTGAATGCGAACCGCCGGGCGCACGCCGCCCTGAATGCTGACGCGGCCAACGCCGCTGATCTCCGACAGACGCGGCGAGATCAGCGTATCGGCGAAATCGCTCAGCGTGCGCAGCGACGCGGTGTCGGACGTCAGCGCCAGCGTCACGATCGGCGCATCGGCCGGATTCACTTTCGAGTAGACCGGCGGATAGGGCAGATTGCGCGGCAGCGTCGAACTCGCCGCGTTGATGGCGGATTGCACGTCCTGCGAGGCGGCGTCGATATCGCGGTCGAGGTCGAACTGCAAGGTGATCTGGCTCAGTCCGAACGAACTTACCGACGACATCGACTGCATCGAGGGAATCTGCCCGAACTGGCGTTCGAGCGGCGCGGTGACGATGGACGCCACCGTGTCGGGATTGGCGCCCGGCAATTGGGTCGTGATCAGGATCGTCGGAAAATCGACCTGCGGCAGCGACGACACGGGCAGACGCAAATAGCCCAATATCCCGCAGAGCAGCACTGCGACCCCGAGCAGGGAAGTCGCGACCGGCCGCAGGATGAAGGGCGACGAAATGCTCATCCGGGCGACGCCGCGCCGGGCGCAGGCGCGAGACTGCCGCGCCGCTGGCCGCGCCGTTGCTGCTGTGGCGGCGGCGCGTCAGCCGCCGGACGCGGCTGCGATTCCTCCGGCGACGTGGCGTTGACCTTCGAGCCGTCGCTGATGCGGGCGAAGCCCGTGGTGACGACGCGCAGCGGCGGCTCGACGCCCTTCTGGATCACCGAGGTCTGCTCGTCCTGCCGGCCGACGACCACGTCGGTCTTCTTCACCGTCGCATCGTCGCGCACCACATAGACGAACGGACCGGTGGGGCCACGCTGCACCGCGCCGGTTGGCACGGTGACGACGTTGCGCAGCGTATCGACCAGCACACGCACGTTGACGAACTGACCCGGCCACAATTGCTGGGTCGCGTTCGGGAACGTCGCCTTCACCTTGATGGTGCCGGTCGTCTGATCGACGACATTGTCGATCACCTCGACCTTGCCGTCGTCGATCAGCGTCACGTTGTCGGGTTCCAGCGCCTGCACCGGAATGTCGCCACGCGCCTTGGCGGCGTTGAGCGCGCGCAATTGCTGCTGCGGCAGGTTGAACAGGATCGAGATCGGCTTGATGCGCGTGATGGTGACGATGCCGTTCGCGTCCGACATCTGCACGATGTTGCCGGCGTCGACGGCGCGGATGCCGGTACGGCCGTCGATCGGCGCGCGAATGGTGGCGTAATCGAGCATCGCCCTGGCGTTGTCGATCGCCGCCTGATCGGACTGGATCTGCGCCGTGAGCTGCGACACCAGCGCGCGCTGCGTATCGGCCTGCTGTTTCGAGCCGAAATTGCCGGCCGCGAGCTTCTCGTAGCGTTCGAGATCGATCTTCGCGTTGGCGAGTTGCGCCTCGTCCTGCGCCTTCTTGGCGACGGCGGAATCGTATTGCGCCTGATAGGTGCGGGCGTCGATGCGCGCCAGAACGTCGCCCTTCCTTACCTCCTGCCCTTCGGTGAAGGCGACTTCGAGCAATTGGCCGCTGACCTGCGCATGGACGGTGACGGAATTCAGCGCCTGACTGGTGCCCACCGCATCAAGCAGCACCGGCACGTTGTCGATTTTCACCGGCACGGCGATCACCGGCACGGGCGGCTCGGCGCGCTGGCCGCCTGCGCCGCCGCGAAAGCCGCCGGCCTGACGTTGCGGGGTCGCGGCGCCGCTGAGGTACGGAACCTGAATCCAGCCTGCACGGTCGGCGTACCAGACGCCGGCCGCAGCCAGAACCAGTAGAAGCAGGAACTTCTTCATCGGACCTCGTAGATCACGTCGCGCGTGAACCCGCCGCCGAGGGCCTGGAACAGCGAGACGATCGCCTGCAGACGCTGCAGGCGCGTCGTCACCAGATTGTCCTGCGCCTGAAACAGCGTCTGCTGGGTGTTGAGCAGCGTCACCACGTCGATGGTTCCTTCGCGCAGGCGTTCCTGCGTTATCTGGTATGCGCGCTGCGCGGACGCCACCACCCGCGCCTGCAATCTTTCGTGTTCGGTCGTCTGACGAACCGCGATCAGCGCGTTCTCGACGTCCGCGAGCGCGGTGACGATGGCCTTGCGGTATTCGGCGGTGAGTTCGGCGGCGCGGCCGCGTGTCTGCTCCAGCTGGCCTTCGAGCTGACGTCCGGTGAAGATCGGTTGCGCGACCGACGCCGCCATGGATGCGGCGAGCGCCTCGGGCCGCAGCAGGTTGGCGAGCACGATGCTCTCGAATCCCGTCTGGCCGGTGAGGTTGAACGTCGGCAGGAACGCCTTGCGGGCGGCGTCGATATTGACGTCGGCCGCCGCGAGTTGCGCCTCTGCCGAGGCGATGTCGGGGCGGCGCAGCAGCAATTGCGACGGCAGGCCCGGTCGAACGGCGGGGGCGGCGAGCTTGTTGAGACTGCCGCCCGCAACCCGCAGGCTTTCGGGCGTGCGCCCCGCCAGCGTGGCGATCAGCACGCGCGACTGCTGCAGCGATTGTTCGAGCGCCGGGATCGAGGCCCGCTGCGTCGCCGCAATGCTCTCCTGCTGGGCGAGATCAAGCGCCGTGCCGGTCCCGACGCTCACCCGCGCGCGGATCGCGCCCAGAACATTGTCGGCGATGGCGACGTTCTGGCGCGCGATGCGCAGCCGGTCCTGCGCCGCCAGACCTTGAAAATAGGCGTTGGCCAGCGCCGCCACGGCGGTTAGCGCCACCGTGTCGCGGTCATAGCGGCTGGCGGCGGCGTTGAGCGTCGCCACATTCGCCAGATCGCGATAGCGGCCCCAGAAGTCGAGCGCATAGCTCGCCGAGACGCCGAGGCTGAACTGGTTGCCGACCGAGGCCGTGAACGGAGGCGTCTTCGACCGCTCGGTGCCGGGCGTACGGCTGCGCGAGGCCGAGCCCGAACCCGACAATTGCGGATAGAGCGAGGACGCCGCCACGGTCGCCTGCGCGTCCGCCTCGATGATGCGGGCGGCGGCGGATGCGATGTCGAAATTACCGGCCAGCGCCGCGTCGGTCAGCCGCGTCAGCTCCGCCGAGCCGAACAGCCGCACCCAGTCGAGCGCCACCGGCGGCGCGGCTTTCGCGCGCTCGGCGGTGAAACTGGACGGAACATCCAGCGCGTTCATCAGGATCACCTTGTCGTCGGCGGCGCATCCGGTCAGCAACGCGAGCGGCAGCGCCCAGGCGAATACGCGGGACGGCGGGAACGCGAAACGCTGAATCGACTGAAACAAGGACCACCCGCAACCGCAACAGATCCGCCGGGGCGGACCGGGACTCATACCCGAACGGGCCGCCGGGCGAAACCAAGAGCCGGACTCGGGCTCCCGCCCCAGACCTACCCGGCTAACGGATGCGGGCAAGTTACATTTGCGTTAGATTGCCATTCGTTCACAGCCTGACAGGACGCCATGACCGATACCTCCGAAAGTCGCTGGAAGCACGAGGGCGTCAAGGTCATCCCGGCCGGATCGCTCGACCCCAACACCGCCCAGACGCCCGGCATGGACCGCAAGGCGGCGATCGACTTCGCCCGCGCCGGCGCGCAGAAATTGTGGGCCGGCACGGTGTCGATTCATCCGGACGCCAAGACCGGCGCGCACCACCACGGACCGCTGGAGAGCGTCATCTACGTGGTGCGCGGCAAGGCGCGCATGCGCTGGGGCGACAGGCTTGAGTTCACCGCCGAGGCGGGACCAGGCGACTTCATCTTCGTGCCGCCCTACGTGCCGCATCAGGAAATCAACGCCAGCCGAGACGAGACGCTGGAATGCGTGCTGGTGCGCAGCGACGGACAGGCCACCGCCGTCAATTTGGACATCGAGCCGGTGGAGAAGCCGGAGAGCGTGTTGTGGGTGGATGATCTACACAGGGGGTGAAAGTGCCGATGAAAAACGATTTTCCACTAAACAGAGAGGCAAATTCCTACGAGCAACAATGCAGCATTTTCGACGAACGGCAAAATTAACTCGATAGCGTCTTCCCCATCAGTGTATTCTTCGAAGATCATGTCCTTGTTACCCGCGTGGACAATTGCGCAACGAATAAAATAAATCAGAGCCGCACCAGCAATATGATTAGGGGCGCTAAATTTTGTCTTATCCAATTTACGAAAAAGTGCCGCGGCGAACCTATTATTATTCTTAATTGATCGCAATTCAGTGCTACATGCCTCAAAAGCTACCTTTTGAGTTTCAGAAAGACCCGCAAATTGGTGCATCTCTGATTTTAAACTTTCTAGCGCCTCTTCAAGTGCTGTCGCCGGTTCAGAATCAAATTTCTGGAGCAACTTCGATTTC
>CANJEY010000260.1 GCA_947472615.1 Beijerinckiaceae bacterium | reverse complement strand
TCCAGCTCGATCTCCTTGGCGACGGTGACGCCGTCCTTGGTGATGCGGGGAGCGCCGAAGCTCTTGTCGATGACGACGTTGCGGCCCTTCGGGCCGAGCGTCACCTTGACGGCATTGGCGAGAACGTCGACGCCGCGCAGCATGCGGTCACGAGCGTCCGACGAAAAACGTACGTCTTTGGCTGCCATGTGTTTGGACTCCTGAACCTGATGGTTCGTTCTGTAAAAAGGAAAACTCTAGAGATGGTCGGCGATCAGCCGATGATCCCCATGATGTCGCTCTCCTTCATGATGAGGAGATCGGCGCCGTCGATCTTGACTTCGGTGCCGGACCACTTGCCGAACAGCACCTTGTCGCCCTTCTTGACGTCGAGCGGAATCAGCTTGCCGGACTCGTCGCGAGCGCCGCTGCCCACGGCGATGATCTCGCCTTCCTGGGGCTTTTCCTTGGCGGTGTCGGGGATGATGATGCCACCCTTGGTCTTTTCCTCGCTGTCGAGGCGCTTGACGACCACGCGGTCGTGCAGGGGACGGAACTTCATGTCTTGGCTTCCTTGGGTTCTGAACGCCGGAGGCAATCCGCCGGCTCGTGAAGCTGGACCCGTTGACCGGGCTGTTAGCACTCACTTACCATGAGTGCTAATGACGGGGAAATATGTCCGGCTTCGTCTCATGTCAAGACGACGCTGCGGCCGCCCGTTCAAAAATGATTAACGATGGCGACGGTCAGAACCGGAAGCCGCCCGGCTCGCGGATTTCGCAGGTGTAGCCGATGAAACACTGCGGATTGTCCCGAGTCGCCACCCACGCGGGGCGCGTCGTCTCGGGCGGAAGACACTGGCGCTGGTGATCGACATAGCGGTCGTAGGTGGACGGGCCGGTGGCGATGACGACCGCGCCCTGCCGTGCGACGAGACCGGCGGCGGTCGCGCAGGTCATCCGCGGCGAATAGGGGCCCGTCTGGGCCAGCGCCGCGAACGGCAGCAGGCCGATCGCCAGAAAGGTCGCCAGCTTCAGCATGGGATGCTCCGGAACGTCATGCGCCTGAGCTAATTGTCGAACAGCGCCCGTTCAAGAGGCGGCGGGCTCCTCGTCCTCGTCCGCTCTGGCGAGATGCGGATGCCGCCAGACATGAATGGCGATCGCCGCCATCAGGACGATCAGCAGCGCGCCGATCACCAGAAAGCTCGTCTGGAGCCCGATGAAATGGGCCGTATAGCCCATCGCGATGGGCGTGATCCCTGATGACAGGCGGTTGGCGGTCGTCCGAAGCGCCGCCCCGACGCCAAGCGAACCCGCGCCCGCCGCATTCGCCAGAATCGACAGCATCAGCGGCTGGCTGATGCCCATGCAGACGCCGCGCAGCGCCGCCACGATCGCGAGCGACAGAAACGATTCCTGCAACGGTGTGATGGCGACGAAGAAGATCGACCCGAATCCGCTGGCGATCAGCAGCCAGACGGGGCTCAGCAGGTGCGACATCGGCCCCACCGCCAGCGCGCTGAACGCCGCGACGGCGGAGGCCACCGTGATCAGCAGGCCGATCTGCGTCGCCGACATGCCGATGCTCTGCAGATAGACGGGATAGAAGGAGTCCTGAATGCTCGACGCGCTCACCCGCAGCATGGTGACGACCAGCACGACGCTCATCACCGGAATGGCCGCCAGATGCGCCGCCGCCCGGTAATCGCTCAGGCGGGGAATGAGATCGCGAGCCAGAAACGGACGCGGCCCCCCTGCCCGCGTGCCCGGCACCTCGGGCAGCAGCAAGGCGCAGATCATCGTGCCTGCCGACCACATGGCGAAGGACGCGAACCCGCCCCAGATGCCGAGATTGTCCCACGCGAAGCCCGCGATGGGCGGCCCGATGAAACTTCCCATGCGCAGACCGAACGCAAAGCGCCCCGCATAGGCGGGGTTCGAGTTCAGCAATTTGCCGAAGGCCGTCTGCGCGCCGATCCAGCCCATCGAGGCGCAATAGCCGTTGATCATCTGCAGCACCGCCACAAGCGGTAGCCAGGTCTGCAGCGGAAAACTGAAGATCAGCAGCATGCTGAGGCCGGAACACAGCGCCATCAGGCGTCTGGCGCCGAGCCGGTCCATCAGGGCGCCGCCGTGGATCGAGAAGAAGAACGGCAGAATGTGCCGCGCGCCGATCACCAGACCGATCATGGCGGTCGATGCGCCGAGCCCGTGCAGCCAGATCGGCAGCACCACCGTGCCGACATCCGTCATGCTGTTGCTGAACATGCCCGCGCCATAGACCGGGATCTGGACGCGCAACGGAACTTTCGGACGGGCGGGCGGCGACACGGGCGCTTCGGTCTCCTCTTGGAATTGGGCCGCGCGATCCGGTCGCCCGGGATTCGCCAGCCGCCGTCAAACTAGCAGATCGCCGCGCGAAAACGGAAGCGGCGTCCGCGACGGCTCTGGCGGCCGCCCTATTTGCCGATTGACTTCGATGCCGCCGTCCCTAGCGTGGGCTCCAACAGAAGACGCAGATGCGAAACTTGGGGAGGACACATGACGCATTCATGGACGCGCGCGGCCATTGCCGGCCTTGCCCTCGCGGCCGGGCTTGCCTCCGCCGCGCAGGCTCAGACGAAACTCTCCATTGTGACCTTTGCGGGCGCGACGAATTTGCCCGTGTGGTCGGCTCTCGACCGCGGCTTTTTTGGCAAGGAAGGGCTGGACGTCTCGCACGAGGTGACGCGCGGGTCGACCGCCGTGATTCAGGGCATGATGGACGGCAAGTATCAGTTCGCCTCCACCGCCTTCGACAACACGATCGCAAACGCCGAAGGTCAGGGCGATGTCAACATTCCAGGCTACGACCTCGTCGGCATCATGGGCGTGCACTCGGGCATGAACAAGATCGTCACGCGGCCGGAGATCAAGACCTTCGCGGACATTCGCGGCAAGGCGGTCGCCAGCGACGCGCTGAACAGCGGCTACGGGCTGGTCCTGGTGCGCATTCTTGAAATGAACGGCCTCGTCTACGGCAAGGACTTTTCGGCGCTCGCGGTCGGCAGCGGGCCGAACCGGCTCAACGCCATGAAGGACGGCAAGGCGGCGGCCGCAGCGCTTTCGTCGCCCGACGACATCGAGGCGAAGAAGCTCGGCTTCAACGTGCTGGCGGACGCCACCGAGGCGATCGGCGCCTATCAGGGCAGCGCCTATGTGGTGCGCCGCGCCTGGGCGAAGGACCACGAGAAAGAGGTCGTGGCCTTCATCCGCGCCATGGTGGCGGCGTCGGATTTCGTCTTCGCCGACCGCGCTGGAGCCATCGCGGTGATGAAGCAGCGCATCAAGGGCCTGTCGGATGCGGACGCCGAAACGATCTACAAGGATCTGACGACCAGCAAGGGCGGCCTCAATCGCCATGCGCAGATGAACATGGACGGCGTGAAGATGCTGCTGTCCTTGCGCAACCAGTTCGGCGAACCGAAGAAGAACCTCACCGATCCGTCAAAATACGTTGACCTGTCCTTCTACGAAAAGGCGACCGCCGCGCGCTGACGCCCCGCTCAGGCGGCGACCGCCTCGCGCTGCGCGCCGGCGTCGAGGCGTGCGAAATCCAGTTTCTCGAAGGGCTGCGGCCGGGCGAGCAGGAAGCCCTGCGCTTCGTCCGCGCCGGCGGCGCGCAACAGCGTCAATTGATCCTCGCTCTCAACGCCCTCGGCGGTCGTGGTGATATTCAGCGCACGGGCGATGCTGATGGTGGCGGCGATGATCGCCGTTGAGCCCTCGTCCTTGCCGATGTTGTCGACGAAAGACTTGTCGATCTTCACCTTGTCGAGCGGGAAGCGACTCAGATAGCTGAGCGACGAGAATCCGGTGCCGAAATCGTCCAGCACGATCGAGATTCCAAGCTCACGCAACTGGCGCAGCTTTGCCAGACTATGCTCGGCGTCCTTCATAATGGCGGACTCGGTGATCTCGATCTCAAGCCGCGCGGGATCAAGCTTCGTGCGGGCCAGCGCCGCTCTCACGACGGTGATCAGATTGTCGTTGGCGACGTGAATGGCCGAAATGTTGATAGCGATCCTGACGTGATCGGGCCATTGCGCCGCATCGCGGCAGGCGCGCGCGATGACGAATTCGCCGAGTTCGATGACGAGACCGAACTTCTCAGCGAGCGGGATGAAAACGCCCGGCGAGATCGGGCCTTTGGTCGGGTGATTCCAGCGGGCCAGCGCTTCAACCGCACACACCTTGCGCGTGCGCGTGTCGAAGATCGGCTGGTAGTGCAGTTCGAGCTTACCGGCGCGCAGGGTCTCGCGCAGATCGACGGCCAGTCCAAGTTGCGTCAGCGACAATTCCTGCATCTGCGGGTCGAAAACACGATAGCAATTCTGTCCGTCGGCCTTGGCCTTGTAGAGCGCCAGATCGGCGTTGCGCATGACCTCGCCCGACGTCTCCGCGCCGGCGCCGGCGAGCGCCACGCCGATGCTGAGGGTGACGGACATACAGTGGCCATCGAGCATGAAGGGCTGACAGGCATCGACCCTGATGCGTTCGGCCAGGGGCGCCCAGTCGTTCACCTCATCACGCAAAGGCCGGACCACGGCAAATTCATCGCCCCCGAGCCGGACCGCGAGATCGTCAGGTCCGCACGCCGACCTGATGGCGCGGGCCAGAACGCGCAGCACTTCGTCGCCGATTACGTGTCCATAGCTGTCGTTGATCTGCTTGAACCGGTCGAGATCGATCAGCATCACCGCGAACGGCGGACCGCCATGAGCCAGGGCGTCGATCAGCTTTTCGACCTGTGTCAGAAACAGAGCACGATTGCCAAGGCCTGTCAGCGCGTCATGATGGGCGAGGTGGATGAGGCTGCATTCCCGATCCCGCAGCTTCGCATCGGAAGCAATCGCCTTGCGGAACTGGTGCAGCAGCCGGTTGGCGATGAACCCCAGCGCCGCAAGCGCCGCCACCAGACCCGCCACGATATATTGAGCGCGGGTCTGGCCCGGCTGCAGCGCGATATCCTCACGAATTCCGACATTGACCACCATCGGATAGCCATCGACGGGTTTGACCGCCACCCAGCGCGCAACGTCGTCGAAAACACCGGGAGATCGATAGATGCCACCGTCCTTCTTCACCAGATCATGCCAGACGCTGTTGATCGGCAGCCGATCGCCGGCGCGGTTTCTCTCGTCCGGTTCGCGCAGGAAGACGGTGCCGTCTTTTCGCAGCAGCACGAACGTCTGTCCCGGAACGGACGAAATCGCGTCGCCGACCACCAGAAAGGATTCCGGACGCACGCCGATATAAACCACGCCCAGAAACTCCCCATCGGCCGATTCCAGCCGCCGGGCGAAGAAGATCGTGGTCGCCCCGTTCGCCTTGTTGGCGACCGGGGCGCTGACGAACAGGCTGGGCTTCAGCCCCGCCTTGTGATGCTGCATGTAATCCCGGTCGGCGACATTGATGTCGGGCGACGGCCAGCTACGGGTCGAGACCACCATCTGGCCGTCCGCGTCGACGATGCTGATCACATCGGCCTGTGGCAGGCGGCCGAGACGCTCCTTCAGAAAATTGTACATGGTGCGGGTGTTCAGCTCCCGTCCCATGTCCTCCTTGCTGTGGATGTTCCGCCTGTGCGCCCGCCCCACCAGTTCGATCAGCACAAGGTCCATCGCCTGAACGGTGTGGGAAGTCTGCTCCGCAAGGATGGTGGCGATGTTGCTGGACGATTGCGCGACGCCCGCGATCGTGTCCTCGCGCTGTCGCCAAAGAGTCAGCGCCGTGGCGATGATCGAAATGACGATCAGGACGCCGGCGAGGAGGATGATCCGGTCGTAGATCTGGCGCAGCATGGCGAGGCCCTCTACCGTCATCGCGACGGTTTCGTCTCGCCGAGGAAATCACTCGTCATTTCACATACATGGCAAGGTGTTGAGGCTTACAGTCGGGTTCCTTACGCTCGGGTTAACCCAAGGCGCCCGCCGAGCGCGTCAAGAAAAGGTGGTAAACGGCGACAAACCACAATCCATCGACTAAAATAGCGCATGATTCAGACGCCATCCTCGAAGTTGAACCGCCCTGCGCCGGAAACGCGGCCGATCGGTGGCGCGCGCGCATGAGGGTGCTGGCTGCCTTTCTGGTCAACACCCTGTTCAACTTCGTCATCGGTCTGCTGGTGGCGAAGTACCTTGGACCCGACCAGTTCGGCCGGTTCGCGCTGGCGATGGCGGTCGGGATGCTCATCCAGACCACGACGGTCGAATGGATCCGGCTGACCGCGATCCGCTTCTATTCGGAGCGCACGCGCGCCGAGGAGCCGGCGCTGCGCGCCACACTCGACGTTACCTTCGCGATCATTTCGGTCCTGCTGGCGGCGGGCGCGATCGCGTTCATCCTGTCCGGCGTCAAGACGGTCCTGTCGGACGCGCTCGTCGGGCTGGCGGTGGCGGCCTCGGTGGCGAACGGCCTGTTCGACTATCATACGGCGCTGATCCGCGCCCGTTTCCTCGACAACGTCTACGGCCGGCTGATCCTGTCCAAGAACGTGCTGGCCCTGCTGCTGACGGTGGGCGGCGCGTTCTTCTTCAACT
>CANJEY010000259.1 GCA_947472615.1 Beijerinckiaceae bacterium | reverse complement strand
GAAGGGCCAGACCTGCGCTTTCGCTTCCTGACTGGCGCACAACATGCGCTGCGTGTTGACGACGCCCTTCGGGTCACCCGTTGAGCCCGAGGTGAACAGGAACTTCGCGATCGTGTCGGGATGGACCACCGCAAAGGCGCGCGCGACCGCCGCGGGATCGCGCGATGCTTCTACTTCACGCATGGCGACGCCGCGCGCGAGATTTGACGCGTCGCGGTCGCCGACGATGATGGCGGCGTCGTGCAATCCGGCGATGGCGGTCAGTGCGGCGGCGAAGGGGCCGGCGCTCGGGACATAGATGGCGCCCGGCGTCAGTGCGCGGATGATCATCTTGAGTTTTGCGTGGTCTTTCGACAGCAGCGAATAGGCGGGTGAAATCGACGCGCAGGGCGCGCCCATGTGCATGGCGGCGAGCGTTAACAACGCGTGTTCCACGCCGTTGTCGCCGAGGATCGCGATGGGGCGTTGCGCGGAAAGCCCGGCGGACAGCATCCATGCCGCGATATTTTCGATGCGTTGAAGCGCCTGAGCATATGTGACGCGAATCCAGTCCCGCGACGGGTCGCCGCCCGGACGCTCCGCCAGAAACACGCGATCGGGCGCTCTTGCCGCCCATTGGACGAGCCAGTCGCCGACGCACCGCGCGTGCGGACGCAGCTGCGTGCGCGAGCGCAGGATGCGCGATCCATCGGGTCGCGTTTCCACCGCAATGTCCGGCGTCGCGAAGAGCTGCGATTCAACAGACGTCATGTTTCCCCCTTGCAATCTTTGTGGGCGTTGAACACGCCGTCGAATTCAGGTCTGGTGCGCCCGCGTGGAGCGTTCGATGAAAGCCGCGATCGCCTCGATGGTCGCATCCGACGCTTCGCGATGCGGCGCATGTTTCACACCGGGCAACACCAGCCGGGAATGGCTGCACTGCAGCGCTTCGTGATCGATGGCGTCGAGTTGCGCCAGCGTTCCGAATTGATCGTCCGCGCCTTGAATGGTGAGGAGCGGCGCGCGCACGCCGCGCAGCGACGCGCGAATGTCGAATTCATTGGCGAAGCGCGGATCGAGCCATGCGTCATTCCAGCCGCGAAAGGCGGCATCGACATCGCTATGCCAGCGGCCGAGACGCGCGCGCAGATCGGTTGTCTCATAGGCCTCCCGAGCCTTGCGGATTTCGGCCAGCGAAAAATCCTCGACGAAAAAGTGCGGCGCGATCAGCACCGCGCCGTCGAGGCGAGGGTCATTGATCGCTCCCGCATAAACGGCGGCGATCGATGCGCCGTCCGAATGACCGACGAGCCAGACCTCGCGCGCTCCGATGGCGTCGATCACATGAGGCAACACATGGCAGGCATGAACCTGCATGTAGTCGAGCGGGCGCGGCAGTGTGATGGAATCGGACGCCCCGTAACCTTCACGCGAATAGGCGAAGACGCCGACTCCGGCGCGCGCCGCCAGCCGGGCGCGAAAATCTCCCCACAGGGCGGCGCTGCCGAGGCCCTCGTGCAGCAGGATGCAAGTCGGCGCCTGCGCGGGCTGGGGGCCGTGGAAGGTGAATTCCAGCCGACGGCCGCCAGCCTCGATCATGCCGGACTCGGGTAGGGTCGTCATGCGCCACACATCCAGCCGGTGAGACTGACAGCCGAACGCCGATCGGCCATCCGGCCGACGCCGGCGCATGAACTTGTCGCCTCCCGATTGCGCATTCCTGGTCCATATGAAATAAAATGCATAAACGGCACGGGCGCTCGCGCCGTGTCAAGAAAAAATGTATTATTCCGCACATGACTCGCGACGCCGCTTCCCGAACCGAAATCGAGCCAATGGCCCATCAGGCGGACGCCGACGCTGCCTATCTGGCCGAACTCGGCCAGCGTGTGCGTCGCATCCGGGCCGTGCGCGGCATGTCGCGCAAGACCTTGTCGCGCGCCTCCGGTATTTCGGAGCGTTATCTGGCGCAACTGGAAGGCGGCGAGGGGAATCTGTCGATCGTGCTGTTGCGCCGGATCGCGCGCGCGACCGGCGCCCGGCTCGACGATCTGGTGGCCGAGGAGACGTCCGACGAGTGGCGGTTGCTGCGCGATCTGTTGCGGCAGGCAAGCCCGCAGGCGATCGAAGCGGCGCGCCTGGCGCTGACGGGCGCGGCCTCGCCGCAAACCGCCGCCACGTCGTCCGGCGCGTCGTTGAAGGTGGCCCTGATCGGCCTGCGCGGCGCGGGAAAATCGACCGTCGGGCGGCTGGCGGCCGAACGCCTTGGCTGGCCTTTCGTCGAGTTGAACGTCGAGGTCGAGCGCACCGCCGGCCTGTCTGTGACTGAGGTTTTCAAGCTCTACGGACAGGAAGGCTACCGGCGTCTGGAGCAGAAGGCGCTTCGCGGCGTCATCGAGCGTCCGGGCCCGTTCATTCTCGCCACGGGCGGCGGCATCGTGGCGGAGCCGCTGACCTTCGACAGCCTGCTATCGTGTTTCTTCACCGTCTGGATGAAGGCGCTGCCCGGCCAGCACATGCGCCGCGTGCGCGAGCAGGGCGATCTACGGCCCATGGCGAACGATCGCGCCGCGATGGACGAACTCGTGGCGATCCTGTCCAGCCGCGAACCGCTCTACGCCCGCGCCAACGCGACGCTCGACACCTCGCAGCGCGACGCCGACCAGAGCGCCGACGCGCTTGCGGCCCTGATCCGTTCGGCCGAAACGCGTGGCCAGATCTGATGCATGATCGTGCAATTCAGCCAAACGGGCCGCCGGTTGACAGACCACAGCAGTCGGACTAAAAACTGCATTATAAAGCATAAAAATGCTGATTTGGGGAGGGTGGCTGGAATTATAATTCCTCACGCGCCGCCGATGAGCCGGAAGCCTGCCGACCATGATCGATTTTCTCACCTCGCCGGACACATACCGCCATTGGCGGCTGAATTTCACCGGTGAGATCGCCGAACTGATGATGGACGTCGACGAGAACGGCGGCCTGTTCGACGGCTATCAGCTCAAGCTGAATTCCTATGACCTCGGCGTCGATATTGAATTGTCGGACGCCCTGCAGCGTCTGCGGTTCGAGCATCCGGAAGTGAAGGTCGTCATCCTGAAGTCTGGCAAGGAGCGCGTTTTTTGCGCGGGCGCGAACATCCGCATGCTGGGAGTGGCGACCCATGCGCACAAGGTGAACTTCTGCAAGTTCACCAATGAAACCCGAAACGGGATGGAAGACGCCTCGGAGCATTCCGGCCTGCGTTTTCTGTGCGCGGTTCGCGGCACGGCGGCCGGCGGCGGCTACGAACTGGCGCTGGCGTGCGATTCCATCCTGCTCGCGGACGACGGCAACTCCACGGTGTCGTTGCCGGAAGTGCCGCTGTTGGCCGTGCTACCCGGCACCGGCGGGCTGACGCGCGTTACCGACAAGCGCAAGGTGCGCCGCGACCGCGCCGATGTGTTCAGCACACTGGAAGAAGGCGTGAAGGGCAAGCGCGCCGTCGACTGGCGACTGGTGGACGCCGTCGCGCCGAATTCGAAATTCGACGCTACGGTAGCCGATATGGCGAAGACGCTCGCGGCGACGTCGGATCGGCCGGGCGGGCTGGGCGTGGCGCTGACGCCGCTGGTGCGCGACATATCGGGCGATGCAATTGCATATTCGCTGGTGCGCGTCGACATTGATCGCGATGCAAGACGCGCGACGATCGCCATCAAGGGGCCGGGGGCCGCGCAGCCCGCCAATGCGGCCGAGGTGCAGGCGCAAGGCGCCGACTTCTATCTGCTGAAACTGGCGCGCGAACTTGACGACGCCATCGTGCATTTGCGTTTCAACGAACTCGACATCGGGACCTGGGTGTTTCGCACCGAGGGCGATCCGGCGCACATGATCGCGTTGGACGACATGCTCGCCGCCCATCAGTCGCACTGGCTCGTGCGCGAGATTCTCAATTTCTGGAAACGCGTGTTGAAGCGCATCGACGTCACATCGCGCTCGCTCGCAGCGCTGGTGCAGCCGGGCTCCTGCTTCGCCGGATCGCTCGCCGAAATCGCTTTCGCGTGCGATCGCGCCTATATGTTTTCAGGCGAGATGAAGGGCGACAATCGGCCGGAAGCGCGCATGACGTTGTCGGGCCTGAACTTCGGCCGCTATCCGATGTCGAACGGCCTCAGCCGTCTCGCCACGCGCTTTCTGGGCGAACCGCAGACACTGGAGTCCGCGCGCGCGCTGATCGGCAAGCAACTCGACGGTTTCGATTCGGACAAGCTCGGTCTCGTCACCGAAGCGTTCGACGACGTCGACTGGGACGATGAAGTGCGCATCTTTCTCGAAGAGCGCGCCAGTTTCTCGCCCGATAGTCTCACGGGCCTCGAAGCCAATCTGCGCTTTCCGGGGCCGGAAACGATGGAGACAAAGATTTTCGGACGCCTCACCGCATGGCAGAACTGGATATTCCAGCGGCCGAACGCGGTGGGCCCCGAGGGCGCGCTGAAACGCTATGGGAGCGGCGTCAAGGCGGCATTCGACAAGCAGAGGGTGTGAGATTCTCGCATCCGTTGACGCTACACAACAGGAGCCCCGCATGACGAATTCTTCCGCCGCATATGTGGACGGCGCTGTCGATTATTCGACGAACATCCCGAACAACATCGGGCTGGTCAACGACGCGCGTGTGCTGAAGGCGCTGGAGCAATGGCATCCGGGATATCTCGACTGGTGGAACCAGATGGGGCCGGAGGGCTTTCAGGCCTCAGACGTCTATCTGCGCACCGCCGTGTCGATCGACCCGAAAGGCTGGGCGCAGTTCGGCTATGTGAAGATGCCGGACTATCGCTGGGGAATTCTGCTGGCGCCGCAGGATCCGAACCGACTCGTCAATTTCGGCGCCAGCAAGGGCGAGAAGGCATGGCAAGACGTGCCAGGCGAACATCGCGCCAGTCTGCGCCGCCTCATCGTCATTCAGGGCGATACGGAACCGGCGTCCGTCGAGCAGCAGCGTCATTTGGGCGCGACTGCGCCCTCGCTCTACGATCTGCGCAACCTGTTTCAGGTGAACGTCGAAGAAGGCCGCCATCTGTGGGCGATGGTCTATCTGCTGCAGAAGTTCTTCGGCCGCGACGGGCGCGAAGAAGCCGAAGGCCTGTTGCAGCGCCGCTCGGGCGATCCCGACAAGCCGCGCATGCTGGGTGCGTTCAACGAAGCGACGCCGGACTGGCTGTCGTTCTTCATGTTCACGTTCTTCACCGACCGCGACGGCAAGATGCAACTGGAAAGCCTTGCGCAGTCGGGCTTCGACCCGCTGTCGCGCTCGTGCCGCTTCATGCTCACCGAAGAAGCGCATCATATGTTCGTCGGCGAAACCGGCATCGGCCGAGTTCTGGAGCGCACATGCGAAGCGATGAAGAAGGCCGGGATCGAAGATCCCCATGACACCGCGAAGGTGCGCGCGCTCGGCGTCATCGACCTGCCGACGATCCAGAAGAAGGCCAATCTGCACTTCTCGTTGTCACTCGATCTGTTTGGCTCGGAAGTTTCGACCAATGCGGCGAATTTTTACAATGCAGGCCTGAAGGGCCGCTTCATGGAAACCAAGATCGACGACGATCACGTGCTGACGAACGCCACCTATCCGGTGCTGAAGTTTGTCGATGGACAGATTCGCATGGTCGACGAACCGGCGCTGACGGCGCTCAACATGCGGTTGCGCGACGATTACGTAAAGGATTGTCAGGGCGGCGTCGGACGCTGGAACAAGGTGATCGAAAAGACGGGCGTCAATTTTCAGTTGAAGCTGCCGTCAGTCGCATTCCATCGGCAGATCGGCGAATTCGCCCGCGTCGAGGCGTCGCCGGATGGTAAGCTGATGACCGAGGCCGAT
The DNA here is from genome assembly GCA_947472615.1 of Beijerinckiaceae bacterium. Taxonomy (GTDB): domain Bacteria; phylum Pseudomonadota; class Alphaproteobacteria; order Rhizobiales; family Beijerinckiaceae; genus Terripilifer. The sequence continues at coordinate 735 of CANJEY010000259.1, read as the reverse complement.
TGGATCAGGATGCGCGATCAGTGGCTGCCGTCTAGCGAGGATGGCGAATTCATCCGCAGCCTGATGCGGCCGTGCTGGGAGATCGGGCAATACGCGCCGTGGATCGCGCCGCCAAAAGTCGGCATCGACAGCAAGGGCGCCGACTTCGAATACGTGGCCATTCATCGCGCCTGAATGCATGGGCGGCGGCAGGGCGCGCCGTGAGGGAGACACACATGCCGGACGACGCGGCCGCCGCGGAACTGCTGCGGCAGCATCTCATCGATCCCGAGATCTGCATTCGCTGCAATACCTGCGAGGCGACCTGCCCCGTCGGGGCGATCACGCACGACGATGCGAATTATGTCGTCGATGCGCAGAAGTGCAATGCATGTCTTGATTGCATCTCGCCCTGCCCGACGGGCTCGATCGACAACTGGCGTCTGGTGCGCAGCGCTTATTCGGTCGACGAGCAATTCGGATGGAGCGAGCTTCCGTCGCAGGAGGCGCTTGAAGGCGCTGCATCCGCGACGCCCGATGCGACCGAGGACGAGATCGAGAAGATACTTGCACAGGCGCACGCAGGCGTCGGCGGGAAAGCTGTCGCGCCGCCGTCCGCATCCTCGCCACATGTGAATTTGTTCCGCCGCGACCGGCCGGTTCTGGCGATCGTACAGGGCAATTTCCGAATCACGGCCGCATCCGCGGAAAGCGATATCCGGCACATCGTCCTGGGCTTCGGTGAGACGATGTTTC
>CANJEY010000258.1 GCA_947472615.1 Beijerinckiaceae bacterium | reverse complement strand
TCTGGCCGGAGTTTACATTGTCGTCCGATTATCTCACCGTCGTGGTTGCGGTCTTCGGCACCACCATCAGTCCATACCTGTTCTTCTGGCAGGCGTCCGAAGAGGTCGAGGAAGAAAAGGAAGATCCACGCGCGAAGCCACTGAAAGAAGCGCCCGCGCAGGCGCCGGCGCAGATGGAACGTATGAAGCTCGACACGCTCGTCGGTATGGGCGCGTCGAACGTCATCGCGCTGTTCATCATGCTGACGACGGCGGCGACGCTGAACGCGCATGGCGTCACTGACATTCAATCGTCGTCTCAGGCGGCGGAAGCGCTGCGGCCCATCGCCGGCCAGTTTGCGTTTGCGCTCTTCGCATGCGGGATCATCGGCACCGGATTGCTGGCGCTTCCGGTATTGGCGGGTAGCGCCGCCTATGCGATTGGCGAGGCCGCCGGTTGGCGCGTGGGGCTGGCGCAAAAGCCCGGGCGCGCCCCCGCCTTCTATGGCGCGATCGCGGTGGCGACGCTGCTCGGCGGGCTGATGAATTTTACGCCACTCGATCCTATCAAGGCGCTGTTCTGGAGCGCCGTCATCAACGGCGTCGCGGCGGTTCCGATCATGGTTATGATCGTGCTGATGGCTTCGAGCCGCTCGGTGATGGGCCAGTTCCGCCTCTCGCCGGCGCTGAAAATCATGGGATGGTTGGCGACGGCCGCCATGGCGCTGGCCGCCATCGGCATGTTCGCCAGCTGGAAATAGCCTCAGCTCTTCAACACCGCGCAGGCCCCGCCTGCCGCCCGGATCCGGTCGCACAATTGGCTGGCCGCGCTGCGGGTCTGCGCCGGAGCCCGCACACGATAAAACGGACGCGAGCCCCTGCTGCGCAAACAGCCACCCAACACCATGGGCTCAAGTTCGCCGATGATCGTCGCATAGCGGCCCTGCGCACGCGCATAGATCGACAGGGCCGCCGTCTTGGAGAAGCTGCCCGACAATTGCACGCCCCACGGCGCGGCGAGCGGCGAGCGCGCGTACAGGATCGGCTGCCCGCGCCTGATCTGCGCCACGGTCTCGCTGCAGCTCATCTCGAATGTCTTCGCGGCTTCGTCGGCGGTCTTCGAATCGATGTCCCCGGTCCAATCTTCGGCCGGATGGCCTGTGACGGCGGCAACGTAGTTGCGCGTCTCAAACGGCAGTTCGCCACGGCCGTCGCGCCAGGCGCGGACCCGCGCCGGTCCGGCATTATAGGCCGCCGCAGCGAGACCGAGATTGCCGAAGCGGGTATTCAGGTCGGCGAGAAAGTCCGCGGCTTTCGGAATCGCGGCTTCTGGATCGAACGGATCGGCCAACCCGCGCTCGCCCGCTGTGCCGGGCATGAATTGCGCGATGCCCTGCGCGCCCGCCGGGCTCACCACATGCGGCCGGAAGCTGCTCTCCTGCCAAATCAGCCGCGTCAGATAGCCCGGCGGAAGCTGATTCGCGATGGAGGCCGCCTCGATGATGCGGCACACTGTCTGCTCCACGCTTTCGGCCGCGCCCGGTTTGCCGGGTTCCTGCCCGGCCGCTCCGCCAGCCAGCGCCGTCAGGACGACGGCCGCCGACGCCAAACGCCGCGCGCCGTCGAGAGGGGCGAAACAGCAAGAATGACGGAAGGAACCGGGCATTTCCGGGTTGGCCGCCTTAGACTTTCGACAAAAACGCGTTATATTGTCGGCTGATCCGTGCATGCGGAAAAAGGGCGGACGGCCGGCAGGAGAGCGAAATGCACATTATCGATTCCCATTTCCACTGGTGGCCCAAAGCGTTCTTCGAACATCTCTGCAACCGCAAGACCTATCCGCGCGCTGAACGCGACGGCAAGGGCGGTTATCGCTATTTCCGCCGCGAGGGCGAGGAGCCGCGCTTCAGCCCCGGCCGTGACTGGCTCGATCTCGATTTCCAGTTCGCCCATATGGATTCGCTGGGGCACGAAATCGACGTCGTCTGCTCGATCGGGCCGCTGTCGGTGCATTTCTCGGACGAGCCGGTCGAACTCGGCCGCGAAGACGCCATGGTCTGGAACGAACAGATGTCGTGGGCGCAGAAGAAGCATCCCGGCCGGCTCTGGGCCAGCGCGGCGATTCCGCTGCAGGACACGCAGGTCGCCCTCGAAGTGCTCGACCACGCTGTCAACAAGCTCGGCCTGATGGGCGTCAACCTGCCCGGCAGCGTCGGCAGCGACCCCTATATCGACGCCGACCGTCTCGAGCCTTTCTACGACAAGGTCGAGGAGCTCGGCCTGCCGCTGTTCCTGCATCCGACCGATGCGATCTTCCCGGATCACCTTGAAGGCTATGACGGGGCGCTGCATCTCAGCCTCGGCCGCGTCATCGAGGTCAGCGTCGCGGCGTCGCGCCTGATCCTGTCGGGCATGATGGAGCGCCACCCGAACCTCAAGCTCGTGATGTCGCACACGGGCGGGGCCCTGCCCTACCAGTCCGGCCGCATGGACAAGAACACCAAGAAGGCGAAGCTGCCGCGCCCGACCAGCGAATACATCAAGCGCATGTACACCGACACCGTGTCGCCGCACACGGAAGGCATGAAGTTCGCGATCGAATATTACGGCGTCGACCACATCATGTATGGCACCGATTATCCGTGCTGGGTGCCGGCGGATGCGCTGAAATTCTTCGCCGGAGTCGGCCTGTCGCAGGCCGATCAGGAGAAGATTTTCTACCACAACGCACGCCGCATCCTGAACCTGAAGGATCCTGTGCCGGTGGCGGTCGCTGCGGAATAGACCGCACGCGACAAATTCGAAAAGGCCCGGTTCGCGCCGGACCTTTTTATTTGGGCCGCGTTCAATGCAGAACGCGCGGTCCCTCTGGCGCGATCTGTACGAATTCGAGTTCGAGCGCGTCGATCGCTTCGCGGCGGTCGCGTTCGAGGCGGCTGATCTCGGCCGCCAGTTGTTCGCTCGTGGCCCGCGACGAGCCACCGAACACGACGCCCCCCAGTACGGCGCTGAACGCCATGACGCCGATTTCGAGCCGGTTCGACAATATGTAGCCGCCAAAGACGAGCAGGAGCAGCGCCACGCCCAACCACATCGCCGCACGCGCCAGCAGAATCGCCTTGCAGGTCCGTTGGCGGCGGTCGGTCAGGTCTTCGATGCGCGCCTCGATGTCGGCGATCAGGGTCGGAGCTGGCTCGGTCACCGGGCGAATCTAGACACGGCGAAGCCCGGCGCAAGCCGGCCCGTTGCGCTTATTGGAAGAAGCCCGGATCGATTTCGATTTCGTCCTTCGAGTGGACGATGACGCCGAGTTTCAGGTCCATTAGATCAGCCACCAGCAGGTCGCGGTCGATGACGTCGATTTTCGGGTCGGCGCGCGAGGCTTCCTTGCGGGCTTCCGGCAACATGATGGCGGTGGTGAGGATCACTCCGCCTTCGGCGCGGCCCTTGATGACGCGCTGAAGATCGCGCACGACACCCGGACCGACCGAGGTTTTCCAGCGCTTCGACTGCACCATGACCTTGTGCGACTGACCTTTCTCGACGCGCATGCCGAAGCCGTCGAAACCGCCGTCGGCGGAACGGCCAGTGACCTCAATGTTGCGCAACCCCTTCGAACGCAGGATGCGCAAGCAAAGTTTCTCGAACCCGTCGGCCGGCATGGCGATCAGCAGGTCGATCAGCCGGTCCATCGGGGTTTCGACCACGGGCGCGGGCGGCGCCGGGGGCTCGAAATGGCGGGAGGCGGCGGCTTCCCGCCAGTCGTCGCGCACCAGACGGCGGATCGCCGGCACATCGTCCCAGCCGACACGCGAGTCGCGCTCACTGAGCGACAGATTATTGTCTGCGTCGCGCATGATCGCCCCATAGGCGAGCAAGTAGGTGCAGGCGAGCGAAAGCTGGTAGTCGAAGTCGCCGCCGGACCCGTCGAGCGCGGGTCGCGCGCGCAGATCGTCCGTCACCTTCAGATATTCGGCGATCCAGTCGCGCACCCTGTTGGCGCTGGCGGAACCACCCTTCGCTTTCAGCGCCACGACGGCCGGCACCAGCATTTCGTCGAACCTCGGCACGGCTGTCCGCTGCATCAAATCGTCCTGAAACACATGCCGCCGCGAGACGGAGAATTCATTTTTGCCGGGCGATCGCCTATGTAGCAAAGGCCGGACTGCGCGAAGGCGCAGCCAAAGCTAGCCGGGAGGGCGTCAATGTTCGGTAAAATCAGCGCAATTTTGTTGGCGGTCTCGACGTGCGGCGCAGCGTCCGCCCAGACGGCCGAACAGGTCTTCACGGCGAAGAAGACCATCAACCTCTATATCGGCTACACGCCGGGCGGCAGTTACGACCTCTATTCGCGTATGGTGGCTCAGCATCTCGGGCGTTTTCTACCCGGCAAGCCGACCGTGGTGCCCAACAACATGCCGGGCGCTGGATCGCTGACGGCGGCCAATTACGTCTATGAGGTCGCCCCGAAGGACGGGACCGCGCTCGGGCTCGTGTCGGAAACCGCCGCCATGGAGCAGGCGCTCGGCAATCCGGCGGTGAAATACGACGCCACCAAGTTCACATGGATCGGCCGCGTCGCGTCGAGCAACAACATTCATCTGGTCTGGCACACCGCCAAGGCGCAGTCGGTGGAGGACGCCAAGACGACCGAAATGACTGTCGCCGGCACAGGGCCGGCCAATCTGGCGGAAGCCGTGCCGCGTCTGCTCAACGCGCTGATCGGCACGAAATTCAAGATCATTTCGGGGTATCAGGCGTCCGGCCCCGGCATGCTGGCGATGGAGCGCGGCGAGGTCGACGGATCTGGCACCTCGTGGGCGATCGTCAAGGCCACCAAGCAGGACTGGCTCAAGAACAAGCAGGTCAAGATCATCCTGCAGGACGTGCCAGAGCGCGCCGCCGATCTGCCGGACGTGCCGGCGCTCGTCGAGTTCGGCAAGACTCCGGAGGACAAGCAATTGCTGGGGCTCTACGCCTCGGGCGGGGCCATCGGCCGCGCCGTGTTCGGGCCGCCCGGTATCCCGCCGCAGATCGCCAAGGCGCTGCAGGACGGTTTCGCCGCCATGGTGAAAGACCCCGAATTCCTCGCCGACCTGCAGAAGGCCAATCTGGACGTCGAACCCGACACGCCGGAAAATCTCGCCAGGGTCGTCGCCGCGACCGTGCAGGTGCCGGATTCGGTGCGCGCCCGAGTGCGCTCGATCTTCGGCAACTGAGCCGGGGGCGGCGTGCGGCCTGCCGCATTCCCCCGCACGACCGAACATGCTAAAGGCGCTCGCGTCGTGGAGAGGCAGGCCGCAGGGTCGCCATCCCGCGTTCGGCCGCGATGCACGCGGCGGGCGTAAGTCAATCCTCGAAGGCTAGGAAATGTCCATGAAGTTCTGCATCGTCGGCAATGGGGCCATGGGCGTCGCCCATCTCAAGGCGCTGAAAAACATCCCCGGCATGGAAGTCACAGCCATCCAGAGCCGCACCGCCGAGGGCACGGAGAAGACCGCCAAGGAATACGGCGTTCCGTTCCACACCACCGATTTCAACGCCGCCATCACCCGCAAGGATGTGGATGCGGTGATCCTCACCTCGCCGACCCAGATGCATCACGATCAGGCCGCCGCCTGCATGAAGGCCGGCAAGCACGTGCTGATCGAAATCCCGATGACGGATTCGCTGAAGGACGCCGAGGCGCTGGTGAAATTGCAGAAGGAAACCGGCCTCACCGCAATGGCCGGTCATGTGCGCCGCTTCAACCCCGGCCACCAGTACATTCACCAGAAGATCGTGTCGAAGGAGATCCAGCTCCAGCAGATCCAGGCGCACACGTATTTCTTCCGCCGCTCCAACATCAACGCGCTGGGCGCGCCGCGCTCGTGGGTCGACCATCTGCTGTGGCACCACGCCTGCCACACCGTCGATATGTTCATCTACCAGACCGGCGACGTGCCGGAGCAGATCTACGGCGTCGAAGGTCCGCACCATCCGAACCTCGGCATCGCCATGGACCTGTCGATCATCATGAAGGCCAAGAACGGCGCGATCTGCACGCTCTCGACCTCCTTCAACAACGAAGGCCCGATCGGCTCGCCGTATCGCTACATCTGCGACAAGGGCACGTGGATCGCGTTCTACGACGACCTGTACAAGGCCAGCACGAAGGACGACCGCGCCGAGAAGGTCGACACCACCGACTGCGACGTCTCGCAGAACGGCTTCGAGAATCAGGACCGCGAGTTCATCAAGGCGATCAACGAGAACCGCCAGCCGAACTCATCCATCGAAGACGCGCTGCGCGCCATGCAGACGCTCGACAAGGTCGAACAGCAGTTGATCAAGAACCGCCATTGAGCCGATGCGGCCTAGTCAGCCTCGTGCTTCGGCACGCGGGCTTCGGCTGCTCCTCGGCATGAGGGCTTTTTCGAGTTTCTGTGACGGAGTTCTCGCCACAGAAAAGAAAACCTCCTCCTTGTAACTTGGAATCGTCGTTTCGCGGTAGACTGCCGCGTTCGGCGGCGGCTGCGATCCCGTCTCGTCCTCGTGGCGACAAGCCCGATCCTCAGCGTGGCGACGCAGCCGCAAGTTCATTGAGCCCGAACAGTCGCCTGGG
>CANJEY010000257.1 GCA_947472615.1 Beijerinckiaceae bacterium | reverse complement strand
ACGCCGCCGGATGCCCGCGAACTCGACGATCTCACTGGCTTTCAGGCCTGAAACGCGAACGCAGTCGAGTCCGCCGCAAAGCCGAATATCTGCTTCACATTGTAAAGCGTCGCTTGCCAGCAAAAGTCGGGCGACGTCGTCGCGGTGCAGTCCGTCACCATCACGGTGTCGTAGCCAAGGAAATTGGCGTCGGCCAACGTGTGGAGCACGCACTGATCCGCGTTGACGCCGCCGAACAGCAGCGTCTTTGCGTCGAGATTGCGCAGGATCGAGTCGAGCGGCGTATCCCAGAAGCCGGACATACGGTGCTTTGACACGTGAATGTCGGCAGGATCGGGCACGAGTTCATCAACGATCTGCGCTGACCAGCTTCCTTCCGTCAGCACGCACGCGCCGGTTCCGGGCAAGGCGTCGGCCAAGCCGGCGCCGCGGCCATCGGGATTGTAAACATGCAGCAGCGCGGGCGAGAGATTGCGGCGATCCGGCCGCACGCCCCAGTTTACCCAGATCACCGGAACGCCCTGCTCCCGCAGCTTCGGCAGGAATGCCCGCAGCGGATCGATGGGCGTACGCGCCGGCGCCACATCCACCCCGATCGACGCGAGCCAGCCCTTCGGGTGACAAAAGTCGTTCTGCATGTCGATGACGATCATGGCCGTGCGAGCGAGATCGAGCGAGATCGGCTTGGGCTCAGCCGCAATCGCGATGCGTCTGGCTTCGCGCACGGGACGCACGAGATCCGCCGATGAAGCCGAGACGCCCCATGACGCCTGCGGGCTGGTTCCAAGTTGCGTTACGGTATCGCCGCTCATCCATTGTTCTCCTGTCTCGCGACGATTTGGCAGCATGGCGCGTGCCAGCGCGTGCCGCTTCTGGCGTCAGACTTGCTGGTCTGACGCCAGCAATCGCTTAACAGGAAGCCCGCCATGACTGACGCCCCCGCCATCGCCCGAGGTCCGGACGATTACGAGACGTTCCGCATCTCGCCGAAGGATACGAACCGGATGGCGCTGATCGCGGACCCTATCCGGGATCGCGTCCCATTCACGGCGATCGTTGAAATCTTCGATGGCTACGGCAAGACTCCGCCTAATACTCACGCTGTTGCCTACGAATTGTTCTTTGTGCTCGCCGGCAGCGGGTTTGCCTATTGTGACGGCAAGAAGTTCCCCGTGAAGGCTGGCGACAGCTTCATTGTGCGGCCGGGCCACGAACATGTCGTGGAGAACCCCAATCCGGAGAAACTTTACTGTCTCACCGTGATGATGCCGAATGAGGAGTTCGCCGAGTTGATCAGGTCTGGCATTCGCGAACCGCTTGATGCGGCAGATTTGAAGGTGATTGCGGGCGCGGGCTAAGCGGCGATCCTGTTTTGCTGCAGCACTCCGTCATTGCGAGGAGCAAAGCGACGAAGCATTCCAAACCCGAGGCTCGCGCTGAGGGATCGCCTCACATCGCTCGCAATGACGGTCTCGGCCAAGATGCTGTTCGCGTCGCCGCAAAGGTGGGGAAAAAAGGCCCTACAATGCCGCCGCGGCCTTCGGCTTGAAAGACTTCATCTTGCCCGGATTGAGTAGGCCCTGCGGATCAACCTCGTGCTTGAACCCGAGCTGGTCGGCGTCCGCGCGCTTGTATCGGCTGCCGTCTTCCAGCGACACCACATGCGGATTCGCGACGAAGACGCCGCGCGATTCATAGGTGGCGATGATCTCGTTCAGGCGCTCTGGCGTCGAATAATGCACGACTGGAAGTCCGCTCACCGTGATGCGCCCGCCGAAACGGATGAATTCGAGATGCATCATCTGCTCGTCGCCGAACAGGTCGATCATCTCCCTGACGCTCTCACGCACCCGGTCGGCGGGAAACAGCAGTTGCAGATAGGTGACTTTGCGGTCGAGCTTCAACACCTGCAGCGTCGTATGATTCCAGCAATATTCGTAAATCGGAATCTGACCGCGTCCATCCTCTGACGGCGCCTGATAGACGATCTTGCCGCGCCCGCCGACGATGGCCTTGAACTGGCCGACCCACGGCGCGGCGATCATGCAGATCAGCAGGCTCTTGCCCTCAGGGCAATTCGGCCGCAGCGGACCGAAGTAACTCGGCAGCGGCCACGCAATCGGCGTGACAAGCTTCTTGATCAGTCCATCCGCCAGCGCCACGTCATGGCCGATGGCGACCGCGTCGTCGAACGTATCGACCGCGACAGCGATGTCGATCCACGGATAGGCGGGCGCAAGCGGCATTTCGAGCTGCGTGATGATGCCCGTGGTGCCGTAAGCGCGATTGATCTTCTGCGCTGCATCCGCCTTCAACTCGATGATGCGCGGCGCGGCTTCCACCGTCACCACGCGGGCGCTGAGAATATTGCCGGGCTCGCGAAGACCACCATAAGTCACGGAGCCGACGCCGCCGCTGCCGCCCGCCACGAAGCCGCCGATTGTGGCGGATCGTTTGGTCGAGGGATGCATGCGTAATTCCCAACCCGTCGGCTTTAACTCGGCGTCGATATCGACGAGTTTGGCGCCCGGCTCGACCCGCACAACGCCCGGACTGCTGCTGATGACTTTCGTCATCGACGTCATGTCGAGCACGACGCCGCCATTCATCGGCACCGCTTGTCCGTAATTGCCCGTACCACCGCCCCGTGGGGTGATCGGCACGCGGTGACGCGCCGCAGCCGCCGCAATGCGCAGCACATCGGCTTCGTTGCGCGGCGCAACGACCATGTCGGCGAATTTGGAATTCAGTTCTTCGGTGAGGATCGGCGAATACCAGTAATAGTCGCGCGACTTGCGTTTGATGGAGACCGGATCGTCGACGGTCGGTATGCCGGCGATCTCGTCGCGAAACGCCGCGAGGCGCGACAGGCGCAGGGATTCGCCACGGGTCGAGGCAAGGGCGCTCACTGGGCGACCTCGATCTCTCCATTTTCGTTGAGCAGCGCGAGAAGCCGCTTGCGCATGATGATGCCCGGACGATCGGACGGCATATGCATTTCGATTTTACGGCTCATGTCGACGATAGCGTCAGGATCAGTGGATTCGAGCGCGTCCTTGTCTTCGGCGATGATCGCCGCATCCCAGTCGATCAATTCCTGCGTCGAACAATCGCTCTCCTTGTCGTTGCGGAACAGGATCTGCGTCAACTGAATCGAATGGTCGTCGATCGGCGTGGCGCAATTGAAGATGATGTGACGCAGCCCCGACGGATAGGCCATATCCAATCTGCGGCAGAACGGCATGAACCATTTATTGCGCATGTGGCGCGTCGTGAACGGCTCCGTGGTTCCGGTGATGCGCTCGGCATTGGGGGGATTGACGACGGTGATGAGGGTTTCGGCCTCGAAACCATAATCGGTTTCGTTGATTTCGTATTTCTCAGGCTTCGGCTGCGTCATGTCGCCGAACGTGCCTTTGTGGACGAACGAGAAATGCGCGTTATCGAAGGAATTCTCCATCAGCCGCAGCGCGGCCGTATCCCACTTGTCATAGAATTGATGGATGCGGCGATAATCCGGATCATGTTCTTCCGGCACATCGGGAATGTCGCTCAGCGGATCGTCGAGCGCGACCCAGACATAACCGTATTTCTCTTTCGCCCGGAAGGATTGCACCTTGGCGTCGGGCAGCAATTGGCCGGCAGGGAATTGCGGAATTTCGATCAGCTTGCCGTCGCGATCGTATGTCCAGCCGTGATAGCCGCAGACGATCGACCCTTCTTTCATCCAGCCCTTCGACAGCTTCGCCGTGCGATGACAACAGCGATCTTCGAGCGCGGCTGGCTCGCCGTTCGCATCTAGAAACAGAACGATGTTCTGCCCAAGCATGCGGAACGGCTTTGGACCATCCTTTAATGTTCGCAACGGGACCGTCGAGTACCAGAAACGCCTGAGCACCTTTTGTCTGGTTTGCAGCATTCCGTTTCACTCCGGTCGCTCGGTTCCACCCATCGGCTGAACCAGACTTAGCAAGCAGCTTGCCAACCTTGCGGCCACGCTCAGACAGATGCGCGACCGAACGTCCCATGGCACATCGCTTGCTATCTCTTGGGAGGCTCACGCCCGGTCCGTCCTGCGGCCAGCGCGCCAAGCACAAGGACCGAACGATGTATGCGATCGACGCGCTCAAGGCGGATCTCGGCAAAATTCCGCACACGACCGATCCGATTGTCATCCGGCGCAAGAGCCGCGATCATTTCGTGATCAGCCCGCTGCTGCGCGGAGACCTCGCCGGCAATCTCGCCGACATCGTCGTCTCGCCCCGCACCAAGGAAGAAGTGATCGACGCCGTCGCAATCGCCGTGAAGCATCGCATCCCGATCACCGCGCGCGGCGGCGGCACCGCCAACTACGGACAAAGCGTGCCCCTGCAGGGCGGCGTGCTGCTCGACATGATGGATTATGCGGGCGTGATTTCGGTCGAACCGGGAGTCGTGCGCGCCAAGGCCGGCACGATCGTTCTCGACATCGAGAAAGCGGCGCGTGCGCAAGGCTGGGAATTTCGCATCCATCCCTCGACCATCTCGACATCGACGATCGCCGGCTTCATCGCCGGCGGCAGTGGCGGCATTGGCAGCGCCATGTGGGGCATGCTGCGCGACCGCGGCAACATCACCGCCATTGAGGTCATCAGCGCCGAGGAAAATCCGCGCCTGCTCGAACTGACCGGAGACGATCTGGAACTCGTGCATCACGCTTACGGGGCGAACGCCATCATGACGGAAGTCGCCATGCCGACAGGGCCCGCGTGGCCGTGGCGTGAATGCGTCGTGGCGTTCCCGGACTTCATGCAGGCGCTGCGTTTCGGCGGACGGCTCGCGCATGAAACCGGACTGATCAAGAAGCTGATCTCGATCCACGAATGGCCGATCCCGCGCCTCATGCGCGAACTCGGCGACGTGGTTCCCGAAGGCAACGCGATGGTCAACTGCTACATCTCGGCGACGTGCTTCGAGAGTTTCGAATGCCTGATGCGCGAATTCGGCGGCTCGCTGGCGTCCAATTCCGCCTATGGCGAAAACCCATTTGGCGCGCCGCTTTACGAATTCGCTTACGGGCACGGCCTGCGCCAGTTGCAGAAGACCGAACCGCTCTACACCGGGTTTCAGGGCATGTTTCGCGGCGAGGGTCTCTTCGATCAGGTGGCGAAGGTCCGCCAGATCGCCGGGCCGGAGCAGCCATTCCGCCTCGAAATTTTCTGGAGCGAAGGCGAAGTCGTCGCGATGGGGTCGCCGGTGGTGAAGTTCCGCAACAGCGCCCAGATGGCCGAGATGGTGTCGGTCATCCAGAACAGCGGCGGGACCGTCGCCAATTCGCACACCACCGGCGTTCGCGAAGTCGGCATCAAACGCATCACGCCGCGTGACGTCGTGTTCAAGCGCGAGATGGACCCTTACAACCTCCTGAACCCGGGCAAGCTGAACCTCGACGAAGTCGCCAGCGGCGTGCTGCCGACGAGCGGCTGGGCGTTCCGCGCCCGCGCATGACGCTCAGGGCGTACACACCACCAGCTTCGAGGCGCGCGCGCCGCTATAAAACACGCGCGTCGTGGTGATGCGCGCCCGCACCATAGGCGTTGTGGTCGGGTTTTCGCCAGTACCGGGATTGACTGGAAACGCCGGGAAGCTTGAACCCGCCACCGACAGGCGCATGGATTCGCCGGGCTGAAAGGTGACACAGGTGGCCCGCATGGCGATTACGATCGGATCAGATGTCGCCGTCGTCGTGCAATAGCCCTCAGCCAGAGGGATCGACGGACCCGATGGCGTTACGCGCGAGAGCGTGCAGGCGAGATCGAAGCTTGGCCCGTCGCTCTCTGCATGAAGCTCCGCCCGCACGTCGCCGGCGATAGTGAACGGCTCGGCGAAAGGAACGGTCGTGAAGGTCAGAACGTCGCCGCGCTGATCGACGGCGGCGCGATCGAACGGACCCTGAGGATAGCCGAAGACGCCGCCGGCGCTGGGCGTCGGCCGCCACGGATCGAGCACCAGCGCGTCCGAACCGACCGTCCCGTCAGGCGCGGACTGCAGCACGCCGGAACGCTGATCGATCGCCACCTTGCCGTCGCCGTTCAGAAAGAAAGCTGCTTCCCTGTTCGGAAAGGCCGGAAAGCCGCGCCAGCTGCGGCTGCCCATATCGAACAAGCGGACCCGTTCGTCGGCGAACGCGCCCTGCCCGCCTTTCAGCCAGTGATCGAACCAGCGGATGTGCAATTCGTCCATCGTGCTCGCGGCGGCTTCGCCGAAGTCGATCGGCCCGACTTTCCGATCCCACGGGAAATGCACCCACGGCCCGACGACCGTATGCAGCCTGTCGCCGCATATCTGTTCGAGATCGTGGATGGCGGCCAGCGTGCCGTTGATCTGTGAATCGTACCAGCCACCTATGGCCAGCACAGGGAGATTGCGGGCCGCGATCGTCTTCAGATGCAGACCGGGCGAGACGCGCCGCCAATACGAATCCTCGGGCGGCGTGTCCATCCAGCGATGATAGTGCGACAGCTCTCGATGCCGCTCCATCAGCGGCGGACGGCAGGCGATTTCGCTATAGTGTGGAATGGCGCGCGCGGCCGCGTAGAGTTCAGTGAAGGCGGCGGAATCGCCCTT
>CANJEY010000256.1 GCA_947472615.1 Beijerinckiaceae bacterium | reverse complement strand
GAGGAAGATGCGCCGGCCGATGCAGCTCACCATCAGCGCCACCGGCCTTTCGCCAGCGCGGAACGGTTGCGCCGCCTGCCGCGCCGCCTCTGCCGAGCCATCGACCAGATGATCGAGATTGCCGCGCATCAATTGCGCCACCCAGCCTTCGGGCATGTCGCCCGCGAACGTCATCGCGCCGGTGGATCGGTCGATGGACAGCAGTGTGCGCACCACGTCATGGCCGGGCTTCTGCGGATCGAATATTTTCAGCGGATAGAGCAGGCCGGAAGCAGGCAGCAATTTCGCTTCGTCGCCCAGATAGCGCTCGTATAGATCGAGCGCCGGGCGACCGTCGAGCGTGTGGAGCACGTTGGCGCACGAACCCGTGATGCGCCGTTCCGGGCCGAACACGTCCCAGCCGGCGGCGCTGCCGTGGCCGATCCGCATGGCCTTACCATAGAACCCGACGGCTCCGATGACGCCCGCCTCCGGCCGGCCATTGACGCCTACCAGCGTCTTCTCGAAAGCTGCGCCGTCTCCCGCGAGCCCGCCGTTGACCGGGATCGAGGGATCCACCACCGAGGCGATGCCCGCTACGAGTTCGCTGCCATTGACCGCGAGCCCATCGGATAGTACGAAGACGCCGCGCAGATCGGGACCGGCGAGTTGCGAGCCGAGCGCGGCTCCCGCCGCGCGCGAGCCGGCCGACGTCTCCACCCGCGCCTTGGCGAGCCGCACCGACGACGTGTCGAACGTGAACGCCATCCCGGCGACCCCCTCGTCCTCGACATCGTCGCGAACGATCTGGCCGCCGCTGCTGCACCCCATCAGGGCGGCGTTCGGAAAGGCGTTTCGCAGTCCATCGAAGACGTCCCGGCGTTCCAGAGCCGATCGGGGACCGAAATAGATGACGAATTGCGCCGAAGGAGCCGACTCGGCCACATTCCAGCCGGTTTCAGGACGCCACATCAAATCCAGCGCGCGCATCGATAGCCCCAATATATTTGCAGTATACGTCCCGACGATAAACGCGACTTGCTTAATGTCGTTTCATCTTTAGCAAATGTCAGTCTGGTTTGGTTGACGAAGTGTGAACGCCTGCGTTCTCTCGTGCGTTTCAGGCTCTGTGAAATGGGCGTGAGCGCTGCTAGATAAGTGCATCGGTTTGGCTGGCCGGCGGGCCGGCAAGGAGATTCAGATGAAGTGGGAAGATTTTCGCCAGTCCGACAACATCGAGGACCGGCGCGGTGAGGAAGGCGGCGGTGGCGGCGGCGGCGGTTTCAGCCTGCCGACTGGCGGCGGCGGCCTCGGCATGGGCACGATCATCGTGCTCGGCCTGATTGGCTACGCCCTCGGCATCGACCCCCGCATCCTGATCGGCGGCGCGGAAATGGTGACCGGCGCCGGACGCAGCCAGCAGGTGCAGCAAGCTGCGCCCCGCCAGCAGTCTTCCTCGCGTCCGCAGGGCGCGCCCAATGACCAGCTTGGCCGCTTCGTGTCGGCGGTGCTGGCCGAGAATGAGGACGTCTGGTCCGAAATCCTGCCCGCCCAGAAGGGCGTCAAGTTCGTTCCGCCGAAGCTCGTCATGTTCGACGGCCAGACGTCGTCGGCCTGCGGGCAGGCCGAGTCCGCCATGGGCCCGTTTTATTGCCCGTCGGACCGCAAGATCTATCTCGACACCTCGTTCTTCAACGAGATGAAGTCGCGCTTCGGCGGCGGCGGCGATTTCGCCTACGCCTACGTGATCTCGCACGAGATGGGCCATCACATCGAGAACCAGCTCGGCATTTTGCAGAAGGTGCAGCAGGCGCAGCAGCGCGCGCAGAGCAAGGCGCAGGCGAACGGCCTGTCGGTCCGCGTCGAACTGATGGCCGATTGTCTGGCGGGCGTCTGGGCCTCCAACGCCGACCGCAAGTGGCAGATCCTCGAAAAGGGCGACATCGAGAAGGCCATCGCGACCGCGCAGGCGATCGGCGATGACAAGCTGCAGCAGGCTTCGGGCCGACGCGTCGTGCCGGACAGCTTCACCCACGGCTCGGCGGCGCAGCGCACGCAATGGCTGCAGAAGGGTCTGCAGTCCGGCCAGATCGATTCCTGCAACACCTTCGCACAGTAGGACGCCCATGCCCGGCATCGACGAGAGCCTGACCTTCGTTCCCCTCAACATCGCGGTGCTGACGGTGTCGGACACGCGTGCGCTGGCGGACGACAGGTCGGGCGACACGCTGGCCGGACGGCTGACGGCGGCGGGACACAACCTCGCCCGCCGCGCCATCGTGCAGGACGACATCGACGCGATCCGCGCGCAGGTGCGCGACTGGATCGCCGATCCGGGCGTCGATGTGGTGATCTCGACCGGCGGCACCGGCTTCACCGGCCGCGACGTGACGCCGGAGGCGGTCGAGCCGCTGTTCGAGAAGCGGATGGAAGGCTTCTCGACGATTTTCCACCAGATCAGCTTCCCGAAGATCGGCACCTCGACGATCCAGTCGCGCGCCACGGCGGGCGTCGCGGGCGCGACCTATATCTTCGCGCTGCCCGGCTCGCCCGGCGCCTGCAAGGACGCATGGGACGGCATCCTCGTGCATCAACTCGACTACCGTTATCGCCCGTGTAATTTCGTCGAGATCATGCCGAGGCTCGACGAGCACCTGCGGCGCGGCAAGGCGAAGGCGTAGCGCCGGGAGGCCGCCCGGACAGGAAGATCATGCCCGCCGCGCCCCGCCGCCCGCCCAAACAATTCCCGTTCGCGGCCGAACTGCTCGGCTGGTACGACCGCCATCGCCGCGTGCTGCCGTGGCGGGCGAAGCCGGGCGTCGCGCCCGATCCGTATGCGGTGTGGCTGTCGGAAATCATGCTGCAGCAAACGACCGTGCCGGCGGTCAAGCCCTATTACGAGAAATTCCTCACGCTGTGGCCGACCGTCGGCGATCTGGCCGGCGCGCCGGTCGAGGATGTCATGCGCGCCTGGGCGGGGCTCGGCTATTATTCGCGCGCCCGCAATCTGCACGCCTGCGCCATCGCAGTTGGGCGCGATCACGGCGGCCGGTTTCCGGCGAGCGAGGAAGGGCTGCGGGCGTTGCCGGGCATCGGCCCCTACACGGCTGCGGCGATCGCCTCCATCGCGTTCGGCCTGCGCGCGGTCGTGGTCGACGGCAATGTGGAGCGCGTCGTGACGCGCCTGTTCGAGATCGATGAGGCGTTGCCGAAAGCGAAACCCGCGATCCGCGCCGCGACGGATACGATGACGCCCGCCGCGCGCGCCGGCGATTTCGCGCAGGCCATGATGGATCTCGGCGCGACGCTCTGCACGCCGAAGCGGCCCGCCTGCGCACTGTGTCCATTCAACGACGTATGCGGCGCGCGCAAGAACGGAACGCAGGAGACCTATCCGCGCAAGGCGCCGAAGGTGGAACGGCCGCTGCGATTGGGCGCGGCCTACTATGCGCGCCGCGCCGACGGCAAGGTGCTGGTGCGCACCCGCGCGCCGAAAGGCCTGCTGGGCGGCATGACGGAATTTCCCGGCACTGACTGGTCGTCGCGCCGCGACGGCGAAGACGCGCAGCCTTCAGCAATGCTGCGCGCCACATGGACGAAGCGGCCGGGATTCGTGGAGCACGTGTTCACGCATTTCACACTGAGGATCAGCGTGCATGTGGCGAGCGTTCCGGCCTCGACTAAAGCGCCACTCGATTGCCGCTGGGTGGATGAAGCCGCGCTCGACGATGAAGCGCTGCCGAGCGTGATGCGCAAGGTCGCAGAGCACGCGCGGGCGAAATAGCGTCAGCGCTCCGAGCCCTCAGTGCTCGTCCTTTTTCGCCGGCCCCTGCGCCTCGAAGGCTTCGAGCGATCCCACCGCGATGGTGGCGGCGATGGCCGCAACGGCCAGCAGCGTGCTGCGCAGGCCGTCGCCGAGATTCACATATGAACTGAATCCAAGCGCAGCCGAAATAGCCGCAGTCATGAACGAGACGAGAACGCAGACGATCATGGTTCGCTCGATCCGATCGAGTGTCAGGCGGCGCGGACTGCGCTGATGCAACGGGGCCAATATGACGGCCCCGACATGAACCGCAGATGACAACCCGGTTCAGCAAATGCACAGGCGCCGCGCCATGTTCCGCGAGGCGGAATTTTCTTGCCACCCCGAATGGCGACGCCTAGCTTGCCCCGCCGCGAGACGGGTTGAATCGCGGACAAAAAATTTCTGGAGGAAGCCATGTCCGAGAAGGAAGAGGTCAGCCGTCGCGATCTACTGCGATCTGCGACCGTCGCAGGCGCTGCCGTCGCCGCCACCGTCGCGCCCGCGGGCGTCGTCTCGCAGGCTCAGGCGCAGGCGCCAGCCGCGGCTCCCGTCACGGTCAACGCCGCCGCCGCCAGCGCCGGCTATACGTTCTTCCGTCCTGTGGACGCGGCCTTCTTCGAAGCCGTCGCCGATCATATGGTGCCGGCCGACCAGTTGACGCCGAGCGGCACCGATCTCGGCATCCCGGTGTTCATCGACCGCGCGCTTGCGGGAAGCTGGGGCAAGGGCGACAAGCTCTACACGCTGGGGCCGTGGAAGATCGGCACGCCCAATCAGGGCTATCAATTGCCGCTGACGCCCGCCGAACTGTTCCGCGCTGGCGTCGATCAGACCAACATTCATTGCGCCAAGACATATGGCGGCAAGCCGTTCGACGGCCTGACCTCGGCTCAGAAGGAAGAAGTCCTGAAAGGCCTTGAGAGCGGCGCGATCAAGTTCGAGAGCGGCCTGCCGTCCAACACGTTCTTCGCCGAAATGTATCAGACCGTCATGCAAGGCATGTTCGGCGATCCGATCTACGGCGGCAATCGCGACAAGGCCTCATGGAAGATGATCGGCTTCCCGGGCGTCGTCGCCGTGAACCAGAAGAACATCGTCGAATATCGCAACAAGAAATACACGGCCGATCCGCTGTCGATCGCGGACGTGGGCTGAGGGGGAACGACATGGCGACCAAGCTCAAGGAAACGGATGTCGTGATCGTCGGCCTCGGCTGGACGGGCGGCATTCTGGCGAAAGAACTGGCGGAAGCCGGCATGAAGGTGGTGGCGATCGAGCGCGGGCGCATGCGTTCGCCCGCCAACGATTTCGCGGTGCCGAACATTCGCGACGAAATTCGCTACACCAATCGCACCGACCTGATGATGAACACCGCGCAGGACACGCTGACGGTGCGCAATCTGACCAAGTAAACCGCGCTGCCCATGCGGCGTCTGGGCTCCTTCCTGCCGGGCGCGGGCGTCGGCGGCGCAGGCGTTCACTGGAACGGCCACACGTGGCGCTGGACCGATCACGAATTCAAGATCCGTTCGCACTACGAGCAGAAATACGGCAAGTCCTTCATTCCCGAGGACATGACGATTCAGGACTGGGGCATCACGTACGACGAGCTCGAGCCCTATTACGACAAGTTCGAATACACGGCCGGCGTCTCCGGCAAGGCCGGCAACATCAAGGGCAAGATCGACCCGGCCGGCAACGTGTTCGAGGCGCCGCGCGCCCGCGAATATCCGCTGCCGGCGCTGGAATCGCCCTATTCGAGCACGCTGTTCGACGCCGCCGTGCGCGAGCTTGGCTACCATCCGTTCAAGCGCCCGACCGCGAACGCCTCGCGCGCCTACACCAATCCGGACGGATCGCAATTCGGCGCGTGCCAGTATTGCGGCTTCTGCGAACGCTACGGCTGCGAGGCCAACGCCAAGGGCAGCCCGCTTATCACCGTCGTGCCGATCGCGATGCGCAACGCCAACTTCGAGGTGCGTACGAATTCGTGGGTGCAGAAGGTGCTGATGGATTCCACTGGCAAGAAGGCCACCGGCGTCCTCTACACCAACATGTCGACCGGCGAGGAGTTCGAGCAGCCAGCCAGCATCGTGATGCTGTGCGCCTACGGACTGAACAACGTGCATCTGCTGATGCTGTCGGGCATCGGGCAGGTCTACGATCCGGAGACCCAGAAGGGACTGGTCGGCAAGAACTACAGCTACCAGACCGGCACTGGCGCGCAGATGTTCTTCGACGGCAAGTTCTTCAACCCGTTCATGGCGACGGGCGGAACCGGCACGGTCTGCGACGACTACAACACCAACCTCGAGTTCGATCGCGGCAAGGCCGGCTTCGTCGGCGGCGCGTCGCTGTCGGCGGGCGGCACCAATGGCCGTCCAATCGAGTTCCGGCCGCTGCCGCCCGGCACGCCGCGCTGGGGTTCGCAATGGAAGCAGGGCGTCGCCAAGTGGTATAATTCGGCGATGTCCGTTTCGTCGAGCGGCTCCGTAATGGCGAACCGCTACAACTTCCTCGATCTCGATCCGACGTACAAGAACATCTTCGGCCAGCCGCTGATGCGCATGACGTTCGAATATCCGGAAAACGAGAAGAAGCAGAACGTATTCATGGCGGAGATCGTCAACAAGATCGTCGCCTCCATGAACCCGACGTTCAAGACCACGGCCGGCGAGCGCGCCTCGTGGTCGGTTGTGCCCTATCAGTCGACGCATAACACCGGCGGCGCGATCATGGGCACCAATCCGGGCAACAGCGTCGTGAACAATTACCTGCAAGCGTGGGATGTCTCGAACCTGTTCGTCATGGGCGCGTCGGCTTTCCCGCACAACGCGGCGAACAACCCGACCGGCCCCGTCGGCGCGATGGCG
>CANJEY010000255.1 GCA_947472615.1 Beijerinckiaceae bacterium | reverse complement strand
CGGCCACGCGTCCGGCCGCGTCGCGGACGGCGTCGCGTCGCGCGCGAACTGCTTGCCCATGAATTCCAGAATTTCGGAATCGAGCAGGATCGGCGTGCCGCCGCTCGACATGAGAGCGAGCTGCGTCTGGCAGACCTTTTCCAGACCATGCATCCCTTTGAACGCCTGCGATACGGACCCGCCGCAGACCAGCAGGCCATGATTACGCAGCACGACATAATTCTTGTCGCCGACGTCGCGCACGAGCCTTTCGCGCGCCGACAGATCCTGCGACGAGCCGCCGAAGTCGTGATAGGCGGTGCGATTGTAAAAGCGCGCCGCTTTCTGATTCAGCGGCAGTACGCCTTCGCGCATGGACGCCACCGCCATGCCGGCGACCGTATGCGTGTGCAGCACGCACTTCGCATCAGGCCGCGCCGCATGAATCGCGGAGTGAATCACGAAGCCGGCCGGATTGATGACGTGCGGCGTGTCCTGCAGGATCGCGCCGTCAAGATCGACTTTCACCAGACTCGAGGCGGTGATTTCGCTGAACATCCAGCCAAACGGATTGATGAGGAAATGCTCGTCGTCGCCCGGCACGCGCGCCGAGATATGCGTCGCGGTGAGATCGTCCCAGCCGTAATGCGACACGAGGCGATAACAGGCGGCCAGATTGACGCGAAGATCCCATTCGGCGTCGGTCATGACTGACCGCGCTGGCGCCTTGCGGGTGAAAACCGGATTAGCGCACATGGCGCCCTCCCTGTTGAATTTCATTGTTCGGGAAAGTGTAGGAGCGCCGCTTCCAAACGTCAAACGCAGCTGCGTCGCGGCCGATTGACACCGATGCGGCTCAAATTCTACGCTGCAGCCAACAAATAACGTCACATCGGGAGGCGAACATGCTCACGAGCGTAACGAAAGCCGCGCGTTTTTGCTTTGGCCTTCTCAGCGCCGCCGCGCTTTCGCCGTCGCTCTGCGCCGCGGACGATTTTTACAAGGGCAAGCAGATCCGCATGATCATCGGCACCGACGCTGGCGGCGCCTATGACGTTTATGCGCGCGCGTTGTCGCGTCACATGGGCCGGCATATTCCGGGCGAACCGACGTTCGTGTTGCAGAACATGCCTGGCGCGGCCGGATTGCAGGCCGCCAACTACATCTACAATCTGGCGCCGCGCGACGGGACCGTGATGGCAGGTACGCCGAATGCGATCCCGACCGCGCCACTTACCAATCCAGGGCAGGTGAAGTTCGACCCGAACAAACTGTCGTGGATCGGCAGCGCCACAAAGGAGCTCTACATCGGCTACCTCTGGCACACCGCCCCGATCAGGACGTTCGAGGAGGCGCGCACCACGGAGGCGCTGCTCGGCGGCATCACGGTCGGTTCGTTCTCGACGGATGCTGGCATTCTCGCCAGCGAATTCTTCGGCATGAAGTTCAAGACCATCACGGGCTACAAGAGCTCACCAGAAATTCAGCTCGCGGTTGAACGCGGCGAAGTGCATGGCGTGATGGGCACTGCTTTCAGTGCGCTGAAGCTGGCGCAGGCGCGGTGGCTGTCGGAAGGCAAGGTGCGCATCATTGTGCAATTCGGCTTGCAGCGGCATCCGCTCTATCCGGACACGCCGCTCTACATCGATTTCGCCAAGACCGACGAGCAGCGCAAGGCGATCCTCTTCTACACGGGCAATCTGGCGCACGGACAGCCATACTTCGCGCCGCCGGAACTGCCGGCCGAACGTCTGGAGACGCTGCGGCGGGCCTTCGACGCAACGATGGTGGACCGTGAGTTTTTGAAGGATCTTACGGCGTCGGGCGGCGAGATCGACAGTCCGATGACCGGCGACGAACTGGCGCGTTTCGTGGCCGAAGAAAACCGCACGCACCCGGAGGTCATCGCCATGGTGCAGAAGGTGCTGGAACGCTTCTGAACGCGAGCCGCGCCCTCAGGGCTTGCGGAAATTGGCCCGCAATTCGCCGGACGTGTTCACCATTGCGTGCAGGCTACGCGCATACTTTATGGCTTTTTCGACATCCATGCCCTGCGCGCCGAGCGCGAATTCCTTCACGGCGAACACGGCGGGGCGCGAGGCCTTCAGGATGCTGGCGCAGAGCGCCTCAAGCGTCGGCTCGATCTCGGATGGCGCAACAACTTCGTTGACCAGCCCCATCGTCATGGCGCGGTTCGCGTCGATGATCTTCGACGTGTAGACGAGATATTCGAGCGACTTCACCGAAAGACGGTCGATCAGCGACGACATCACCATGGTGGGCATGATGTTGTGGGCGAATTCCGGCACCTGAAACGTCGCACTCTCGCTGGCGATCGTCATGTCGGCGACGGCTGCGAGCGCGAAGCCGAAGCCGAAAGCTCGCCCCTGCACGACGGACACGACAGGCGCAGGATTGCGCCGCACCGCGCCATAGCAGCGAAACACAATGTCGTGCAGCTTGCGAAGCTGATACGCGTCCGGCGGCGGATTTGGTGGCGCGCCCGCCGCGCGCCCGATGCAGAAATCATCGCCCGCCCCACGCAGCACGATGAGGCGCGCCTGCGTCTCCGCCTCGAGCAGATCGCCGAGTTGAACGATCATCTCGTCTGAGGCGGCGTTGCCGCGACCGGGGTGATCGAGCGTGATGTCGAGAATCTCGCCCTTGCGGGCCGTCAGAATTGCACCGGTCATTGAGGCTCTCGACGTTCGCGCCGGTCATGTGAAGAGTGGGACCAGCGGCGACCGGGACGGCCGCTGGTCCTCGCGTCGTGCGACGTTCAGCCGAACTTCTGCGTCAGAGCCTTCTTGGCGGCGGGACGCGCGCCGACGCGCTCCAGCCATTGGGCGACGTTCGGATAGTCGGCGATATTCACCGCATCATGCGCGACGCCATTGAGGCGCGTGAACGGAATGATGTCGGCGATTGAATAGTCGTCGGCGAACCATTCGCGGCCTTCCAGATGCCGGTTCATCGCATCTAGCTGCGCCTTTGCCTGATTCTCGAACGAGGGGTCTTCGACGCGGCCCAGCACGCCGAACACCGGCAGCACGTTGGTGGCGTGGAACATCGACCATTTCAGCACATTTGGATGATCCGCCGCCGAGCCGAGGAACCTGCCGGTCTTCTCCGCCAGATAGAAGCAGATCGCCACGGATTCGAAGATCGTCGCCGGCTTGCCGCCGGGGCCTTCGCTGTCGATCAGCGCCGGAATTTTCTTGTAGGGATTGATGCGCGCGTATTCAGGCGTCTTCTGGTCGCCGCGCTTGATGTCGACCTGATGGAGGTTGAACGCGAGTCCGGCCTCTTCGGCCATGAACAGGCCGCGGCGGCCGTTGGTGGTTCCCCAAGCGTAAAGATCGAGCATTGTTTCTCCCTGTGTCGACGAACGGCGAGCCGTTGGGCTTCCATAGATGACGTGGCCATTGTCGCGCAACAGGCGCCGAATGTCATGGGCCGGCAATCGCGGCGCGGCGCGCCCCTGGGCCGCTTGACGGAACGGCGTCGACCCAAGCTATATCGAGACTGCACGCCGCGAATATGATCGTGGCGAGATGATCGCAAACAAGCGCTGCGGCCGCATGATCGAGCAAGAGCCCCTATCGCCGCTGGTCGCCTATGCGCTCGCCGGCCTGAAACATCTGTGGATGCCGGACCGCGGCCGCTATGCGGCTCGCATCCTGTTCGAAGGCGACGCCGCCCGGCTGGCGGATGAACCCATTTTCGGGGCTTACTACACGCTCAACGTCCTGCTCGGCTTTTCGCATGTCGGCCTCGATCATTTTGGCGAAAGGGCGGAGGTGGAGCGCTGCTACCGCGCTTGCTGCGCAGCGTTGCTGGAAGGCCGGCCGCATGTCTTCATGCTCGGCATGGCGCTCTGGAGCGGCGCCGCTTGCGGCGTCGAGCCGCCCGGTCCGCTGGTGGATCGGGTCCGCCAGATCATGTCGAGCGCAATCGCATTTCACCGGATGAGCGCGCAGGACGCCGCCATGACGGCTTCAGGCGTCATCGCCCTGTCGATGCAGGATTCGTCCTGGGCGCCGTTGGCGCATCGCCTCGCGGCTCATCTGCGGGACCGGTATTACAGCAGGACGCAGCGCCTGTTCTACAATCAGAGCCTCGGCTACCGCCGGCATTTCTCGTCGTTCGCCAGTCAGGTCTACCCGTTGCTGGCGCTCTACCAATATGGCGAAGCGTTCGGGATGGATTGGGCGGTTCGTCTCGCGAACGAGGCGGCGGAAAAAGTGATCGGCCTGCAGGGGCCGGAGGGCGAATGGGGTTGGTTCCATTTTGTCCCGCGCGGCGTGGTGGTCGATTTCTACGAAGTTTATTGCGTGCATCAGCACGGCATGGCTCCTGCCTTCCTGTTGCACGCGATCGAACATGGCGTGCCGGGCGCGGCCGAAGCGCTGCACAGGGGATTCGACTGGCTGTTCGGCGCAAACCAGATGCGCCAAAGCATGCTGACATCGCCGCATGGGCTCTTCTATCGCTCGCAGGTGCGCAACGGCGAACTCACTTCTTTCGCTGCGCGCGCCTCCCGCAGTCTGACAAACGCCGCGCTGGGCCGTCCCGACGCGCCCGGAAGCCATAGCGGGCTGCAAATACGGCGCGAGTGCCACAGCTATGAGCTGGGCTGGATCCTCTGGTCATTCGGAGACCGCGGCGATTATCCAGAGATCACGCACTGCAGCGAATTCGTCGGATCGCCCTGACGATCAAGGCGCCTTTCGTCGTCACGAGCGTCTGGAAACGAATTCGCGTGCGACGATGACGGTGAATTGCAGCGCTGCCGTCAGGTAGCGTTTCCAGAGCCGGCCGGGTTCCTTGATGATCCTCCACAGCCACTCGAAACCGGTTGTCTGCATCCAGAGCGGCGCGCGTGACACCTTTCCGGCAAGCACGTCAAAACTGCCGCCGACGGATAGTGCATAGCCTGCGCTGAGCTGGCGCTTCCAGCGGGACATAAACTCTTCGGCGGTGGGCGAACTGATGCCGATGAACAAAATGTCCGGCGAGGTCGCCCGGATGTCGGCAACGAGTTGAGGTTCCGCTTCCGGGGTCCAGTAGCCGTTGCGCCGTCCGGCGATGCGCAAGGAGGGCCACCGCTGCGTCGCCTTGGTGACGAGCGAGCAGGAGGCGGTTTCGTCGGCGCCGAGAAAATACACGGACCAATTGCGTTCGGCGGCCCGTCCCAGCAGGCTTTCGAACAGATCGACGCCCGTGACGCGCTCGACGATCGGCCCGCTCCCGATCAGCCGTGACGCCCAGACGATTGAAATCCCGTCCGCGCTCACGAGGTCCGCCTCGTTCAGCAAGCGTCGAAATGCGGGCTCGCGACAGGCGCGCACGGCTCTCGTCATATCGACCGTCAGATGCTGCGCGCCAGATTGCGCCGCGATGGCTGCTTCGGCTCGCGCCAATGTGCTGGCGAAATCCAGGTTGTCGAGTTCGACGCCGAGCAATTGGACGCGCGATTGCGCTGCTCTGACATCTTCGGCGTGGGCGGCGTCAATCGGCATGCGCGAGATCTGGCGCGGCGGGCGCGTTCTCATCCGACGGTGGAAGAACCCTTCGGCGAAACCAGTCCAGCGTTCGGGCGAGGCCGTCGCGGAGGTCGACGCGCGGATCGAATCCCAGCTCCCGGCGCGCCTTGCCGATTTCGCCCCGGCGGTGGGCCACGATGTCCCAGTTTCGCTTCGGCACGAATTCGACGCCTGCTTCGTTACCGGTCACGTGGTTGATCATCCGGGCGAGTTCCAGAATCGTCGTCGGGCGTCCGCTGGCGAGGTTGAGAACCCCGCCCTGCGTCGTTTCGCGCTCCATCATCAGTTCGACTCCCGCAATAACGTCTTCGATGTACGTAAAGTCGCGCGTGTCGCTCCCGTCGCCCATCACCCGGAGTGGCAGGCGCGCCAGAGCGCGGGCGAGAAACAGGGGAATCACATTGCGATATTCGAACGGATATTCGCCCGGCCCGTACACGTTGAACAGGCGCATAATCGCCACGTTCAGGCCGCACGAGCGCACGAAGTGTTCCGCATAGCGCTCGCCCATATATTTGCTCATCGAATAGGGCGTGCTCAATTCGATCGAATTCAGGGTCTCGTCGGTCGAGGCCGCGTTGCCGTAGACGCAGGATGACGAGGCGTAGATCACCTTCCCGACTCCGAAACGTCTGCAGGCCTCGAAAACACGCAGGGACCCCAGCGCATTGGTCTGCAGATCGTGTTCGGGATCGTCGACGGAGCGTTGATTGGCGAAGGACGAAGCCAGATGAATCACGAAGCGCGGACGAGAGGCGAAGGCGTCGTCGAGGCTCGACCTGTCCAGTATGGAACCGTGGACGAAGCGCACGCCGTCCGGAACGCGAGCACGGGAACTGCCTGACAGATCGTCGATGATCGTTATGTTTGCTGCGTTCGATTTCAGTTTTCTGACAAGTGCGGACCCGATGACCCCGGCCCCGCCTGTCACCAGAATTTCCACCACGAAACGCCCTTTCGACAGCCGGGGCGAATTACAGCAGCAACGTCTGGCCAAATCAATAAAATAGAGCCAAAATCTGACGGCTTTTCTTCAGTTGCGCGCCATCAAGCGCTTTGGCGATGAATTCGGCGCGCTTGTTACAGTGTTCGATCTGCTCATTTCGGAAGCGAATTGTTTGTTCTTCCAGCAAAATGCGTTGCGCACAAGCTCTACGGCAGCCTT
>CANJEY010000254.1 GCA_947472615.1 Beijerinckiaceae bacterium | reverse complement strand
GTAGAGAACCACGATGTGTTCAATGCGGTCGAGGCCTGTGGCGGCGGGTTGCGGCGCAGGCGCAGGCGCAGCGACGACCGGCGCGACAGGTGGCGGCGGCGCAGCCGTCGCGTTTGCTGGAGTGGGCGCAGGCGGCGCTGCCGCTACGGGCGGCGGGTTGTTCGCGGCCTGATAGACGTAGAAGGCTGCCGCGGCGTAACCGGCCAGCACGATGGCGACCGTGACTTTTCCCCGCATGTTCCGCTCCCCCTCAGGAGTTCAAAACATGCGCAAACGCGGCTGATTTGTCAAAACAGCCGCGCTTGGAAAGCGTGTATTACTCGCGCACCACCAGCACCGAACACTTGGCATGGCGCACCACGGTCTTGGCGTTCGATCCGAGCAAGTAGGTCGACATCGCCGGGCGATGCGAGCCGATGACGATGAGGTCCGCGCCCCAGTCTTCGGATTCGGCGAGGATTTCCGGATAGACGCCGCCGACGCGCACCACGGTGCTGACGCGGCCCGCCGGCAACGGCACCTTGCCGGCCAGTTCCTTCATGGCCTTCTCGGCCCATTCCTTCTGCTGCTCGTCGAAGTCTGACGGCACATAGTCCATGTAAGTGGCGGGCAGCAGCGGCTGCACGTTGATGAGCCGCAGCGATGCGCCGGACCAGTCGGCCAGCGCGATGGCCTTGTCGATGGCGGGCTTGGCGATATCGACTTCCGCCAGATCCACCGGCACCAGAATTGTCTTGAACATGTTCGTCTCCCTCACTCGCCATCGCTAGGCTCGGGGGGAGCATCGCGCCTTGCGTCAGATCAAGCAAGGCGGATCAAGCTTGGCCTCAAATGCCCGCCGTCAGGAACCGGCTGAGCACGAAGCCAAAGGCCATGAACCCCGCGATGGCGGTGGAGCGGAAAGCGACGTTGCAGGCCTGGGCGACGGAGAAGTTGCGCATGGTGATGTCTCGCGTTTGCCGCTGTGCGGCGTTGATGTCCATGAGCGAAACCTAGTCGAGCGGCCGACAGCCCGACGTGCGGCGGCGCACATGAACCCGCAGGCCGGGCCACAGGCGACAAATCGAAGTAAACCGATCGCCAATACGCAGCCTCATGGACAGTAAACAGCCGGAAACCTGTCCGTATGGCTGTATTGACTCCATCCCGGGCGGCGGTGAAGCTTCATCCCTATACTTTTCGGGTTTGCTCCGATGCCGAGGGCAGTTTCACGGCGCGCCCTGCCGGGCGGTTTCCCTCATCATCCTGACCGGTCGAAATTTCTGGCCGGAACCGCCCTGCGTCGCCTTCTGGCGTGCGGGATTGTCCTCGCGGGCGGGCTTGCGGCCGACCGAGCCGCCGCTCAGGCGACCACGTTCACAGCGACCAATTCGGGCAATTGGGGCGATGCCGCCACGTGGAATCCGGCGGGCGTTCCCAATGGGGCGAGCGATATCGCGAATCTGAACGTGCCAGCGAACACTGCGATGTCAGTGGACTTGCAGGGTCGGAGCTTCACCGTCAACCAACTCAATATCGTTGGGAACTCGACATATGATCGGCTTGTTACGAACGGTTCTTTGATTTTCGCCGGCGCCAATCCCGGTCTCAGATTCGAAGTTCCCGCCGACACGCACACCGGTTATGACGCAACTATCTCCGCAAACATCCAGCTTGTTGGGCAGACTAATGTTGATTTGGGCGCCAGCCACCAACTCGCTTTAAGCGGTCTCGTCAGTGGTGCGGGCGGCATCACAAAGACGGGTTCGGCCTCGCTACGATTAGCCGGCAACGCGAATGTCCTAAACACCTATACCGGACCAACCATCATCAATAATGGGGTATTGAACGCCTCGTTCTCTGCCCTGGCGCGCAGCCCAGTATTCATCAACCCCAATGGGATTCTCTTAATCGACGTTTATACGCCCATCGTCATCGACACCATCTTCCTGGCGGGCGGGACGCTGTACACTCTCGCTCCACTCGTGAGCGTAAACGGCATCACATCAACAGGCGGCACAATTGGGAATATGTTGGGAACGCCGGACCTGAAAGCGATCGCTGGCCTCACCCAGATATCGGGAGCCCTATACGGACATATAGAAAACTCCGCTACGTCATTGTTGACGAATCTCAACGGAGGCGAACTCAGAACGCTGGGCATCACGAACGCCGGAACTTTTGTGACCGAAGGGAACATCACGGGCGGCGATGTACTCAACATCGGCGGGGTGCTTTACAATTCCGGGACGATCAACCCCCGGACGACCGTCACGGGCGGGCTGATTACCGGTACGGGAACTTTTCACGATACGGTCATTGAAGCGGGTGGAACATTTCAGCCCGGAACCGGCGCCGGCGGGACCACAACGTGGGTCAATGGCAATCTGTCGATGGCCGCCGGATCGGCTTTAGCCATCGGCGTGAACCCAGCCGCGGCTTCGAGCCTCAACGTCGTCGGAACGGCTACACTCTCAGGAGGCGCCGTCAAAGCGAACTTCACACCCGGCAATTTCATCGCGAAGCAGCACACGATCCTGACAGCCGGGAAGCTCGTCGGTTCCTTTGGATCGCTGGTCAACGTCAACCTGCCTGCGAACTTCAAGTCATCGCTGTCTTACGACGCGACGCACGTATTCCTCAATCTCACGCTGAACTTCACCCCAACGCCGGACCCCACTCCCGAGACTCCGGTTGCGCCGCAGCCAACCGCCCCAGCGCTTCCCGCCGCATCGCAACTGCCGGGTAACCAGTCCGGAGTCGCAAACACGCTGATCAATTACTTCAATGCGACCGGCGGCATTCCGACCGTGTTCGGCACGCTGAATGCGGCCAGCCTGTCGCAGGTGACGGGCGAAGCCAACACCGGCGGCCAGCAGTCCTCGGTTCAGGCGATGAACGATTTTCTGGGCGCGTTCTTTTCGACGCTGGCGGCCGACAACGGCGCGGCTGGAGCAGGCGCGGGCGGCGGCGCGACCTTCTACGACGATCCCACCCCGAAAGCCGCTGCGGCGCGCGCCATCGCGGCGCGCACCGACCGGAAGCCGGCGCTCGTTCCCGCTCCGGTGTGGAGCGTCTGGGGCCGCGCCTATGGCGGCTGGAACTCGAACGGCGGCAATTCAGCGACGGGCTCCAGCGCCACCACCAGCAATGTCTACGGCGTGCTGGCGGGCGCGACCTATCGGGTATCGCCCGATACGGTCATCGGTTTCGGCCTCGGCGGCGGCGGCACGAGCTTCTCCGTCGCCAACGGCCTCGGGTCCGGCAGTTCGAGCCTGATGCAGGCCGGGATCTTTGGCATCCACCACTTCGGCTCGGCCTATGTGGGCGCGGCCGTCGCCTACGGGTTTCAGGAAGTCGCCACAAAGCGCACGGTCGCGGCCGGCGGCGGCGACATGCTGCAGGCGTCGTTCAAGACCAGTTCGATCGCCACGCGGCTCGAGGCCGGCAATCGCTTCGCGGCGGGCGAGGTGAACGTGACGCCTTACGGCGCGCTGCAATTCGCCAGTCTGTCGATCCCCGCCTATGGCGAGACGTCGACGATCCCGGGCGGCGGCCTGTTCTCGCTGAACTTCGCGAAACAATCGCCGACCGACACGCGCACTGAAATCGGCGCGCGCATCGAGAAGGCCTTCGCGATGCCGGACGGCCTGCTGACGCTCGGCGGCCGGGCCGCATGGGTGCACGACTTCAACCCTGCCTCCACCGCCACCGCCTCGTTTCAGGCGCTGCCGGGAACGAGCTTCGAGGTGGCGGGCGCGGCCGGCGCGGTCAACGCCGCGCTCGTCGACGCCAGCGCCGAGATGAAATGGACAAACGGTTTCTCGTTCAGGACCACGCTGGAAGGCAATTTCGCCAGCAACGCCCGCAGCTACAGCGCCCGCGGAACCATCCGATACGAGTGTTAAGCAGAAGCCTCAGCTGCGCGCGCTGACGATCGCCTCTATGCGGCGGCGAATTTCCGGGTTGCGATCCATCAGCGAGCGCAGGTCGACGCCGTCGAGGATCAGCAGTTTCGTCGACTGCACACTGCGCACGTTGGCGTTGCGCGGCGAACGCAGCAACAGCGCCATCTCGCCGAAGAAAGCCCCCTCCCCCAGCCGGATCGGGCCGCTGGCGGCCTCGACCTCGACCGAGCCGGCGGCGACGAAATACATGCTGTGCGCTTCCTCGCCGCGCCGCACGATCAGCGTGTCGGGCGGCACCGTCTGGGCGCGCAGATAGCGCATCACCTCGGCGATCTCGGCCGCGTCTAGCGACGCGAACAGCGGCACGCGCGCCAGCATGCCCCATGTGACGACGAATTCGCGGCGGTGGATTTCTTCCGCGAAGGCGTTGGCCACAATGCCAATCGGCAGCGCCAGCATCATCAGGCCCATCAGCATCGTGAAGCCCGCCACGATGCGACCCGCGACCGTGATCGGCACGACGTCGCCATAGCCGACGGTCGTGAGCGTCACAATCGCCCACCACATCGAATCCGGGATCGAGCCGAACTTGTCGGGCTGCGCTTCATGCTCGACGAGATGGATGGCGGACGCCGCCACCAGCACGAGGCCGAACAGCACGGTGGCCGAGGCGAGCAGCGCCTTGCGCTCCGCCTCCAGCGCCGCCACCAGCGAGCGCATGCCGGCCGAATAGCGCGCCAGCTTGAAGAAGCGCAGCAGCCGGAACACCAGCAGAACCTTCAGATCGGCCGGGACGAAGAACGTCAGGAAGAACGGCACGATCGACAGGAGATCGACGATCGCCGACCCGCTGATGGCGAAATTCCAGCGCGCCTGCCACGGGTGCATCTCGGAATAGGGCGTGTGTTCCGGGGCGGTCCACAGGCGCAAGGCGTATTCAAGGGTGAAGAGCGCCAACGCCACATGCTCGACGATGGTGAACCAGAAGCCGTAACGCAGCGCGATCTCGGGCACGGATTCGAGCACAACTGCCGCCACGCTCGCCAGCACGAGCAGCACTAGAAGCCTGTGGAGCGTGACCGTCCAGACATCCGATGCGACGCTCGAGTCGAGCGCGAGATGCACACGCCGCCGCAATGTGTTCGGCAGCGCCAGCGTGTCTTCGGCCCCCGTTGCGCTCACGCCGCGGCGGCTCCCTCCGCGATGCGGCCGGCGACCGCTTCAAGAGCAGCGTCCGCCGCCGCGCCGTTCGGGCCGCCGGCCTGCGCCATGTCAGGCCGGCCCCCGCCGCCCTTGCCGCCCAATTGCTCGGAAGCGATGCGCACAAGATCGACCGCGTTGAAGCGGCCGACCAGATCCTTGGTGACTCCGATGACGACGCCGGCCTTGCCGTCGGCGGCGACGCCCACGATGGCGACGATTCCGGAACCGACCTTGCCCTTCGCCTCGTCGGCGAGCGACTTGAGGTCTTTCATCTCGACGCCCGTGACGGCGCGGGCGAACAGCTTGACGCCGCCCACGTCGCGGATCGCGTCGGGCGCGCCAGACCCGCCGCCGCCCATGGCGAGTTTCTTGCGCGCGTCCGTGAGTTCGCGTTCGAGCTTGCGGCGATCCTCGATTAGCGCCGCGACGCGCTCGCCGGCGTCGGCGGCAGGCGCCTTCAGCAGCGCGGCGAGATCGCGCAGGCGGCGCGCCTCCTCGTTCAGATGGCGACGGGCGGAATCGCCGGTCTTAGCCTCGAGACGACGCACGCCAGCCGCGACGGCGCCTTCGGCCACGACCGTGACGAGGCCGATGTCGCCCGTGCGCGACACATGGGTGCCGCCGCAGAGCTCGACCGAGAAAGGTGCGCCGTTGGAATCGTCCGGCGCGGTTCCCATGGTGACGACCCGGACCTCATCGCCATATTTTTCGCCGAACAGCGCCCGGGCGCCGGATTCGATCGCTTCCTCGACGCCCATCAGCTTGGTGACGACCGGATCGTTGCGCAGCACGACGCGGTTCGCCAGATCCTCGATCCGCGCCAGTTCGTCGTCGCTGATCGGCTTGGGATGGGCGAAGTCGAAACGCAGCTTGTCCTCAGAGACGAGCGAACCCTTTTGCGCCACATGATCGCCGAGCACCTGACGTAGCGCTTCGTGCAGCAGATGGGTCGCGGAATGGTTGGCGCGGATCGCCAGACGGCGCGCGTGATCGACGCTCAGGTGAAGCGCCATGCCGACCGTCAGTTCGCCGAGTTCGACCTCGACCTCGTGGGCGAAGACTTCGCCGAGCTTCTTCTGCGTGTCGGAGACGATGGCCTTCACGCCGACCGACGCCATCGTTCCGACATCGCCGATCTGGCCGCCGGACTCGCCGTAAAACGGCGTCTGGTTCAGCACGACGAGGCCCTTCTGGCCCGCCTTCAGACCCGCCACTTCCTTGCCGTCGCTCAGCAGCGCCGTAACAATGCCTTCGGCCGCTTCCGTGTCGTAGCCCAGAAACTCGGTCGCGCCGGTACGTTCCTTGATTCCAAACCAGACGGTCTCGGTGGCGGCCTCGCCCGAACCGGCCCATGCCTTGCGGGCGTCGGCGCGCTGGCGCTCCATGGCGGCGGAAAACGCATCCGTATCGACTCCGATGCCGCGCGCGCGCAATGCGTCCTGCGTCAGATCGAGCGGGAAACCGAACGTGTCGTAGAGTTTGAACGCAGTTTCGCCATTGAGCTTTCCGCCAGACAAGAGATCGCGCGTTTCCTCGTCCAGGATCGCGAGGCCACGCGCCAGCGTGGCGCGGAAGCGCGTCTCCTCGAGGCGCAATGTTTCG
>CANJEY010000253.1 GCA_947472615.1 Beijerinckiaceae bacterium | reverse complement strand
GCGCAGCGCATGTTCGCCACGATAACGCGGCGACTGCGGGTTCTTCTCGTGCGGATAGTTCAGGGTCGCCTTGGGCTTGAAGAAATAACGCATCGACAGCGCGAAGGCGCCGACGAATTCCTTCAGAAAGAGCGATCGGGCGGCGGTGTCGAGCTTCATGGTGTCGCCTGCGGGCCAAAGGTGTTTCCGACGAAGTATCCGATCGTCGGCATCGCAACGAATGCGGCTGCGAGCAACGCGCCTTTGATCGGCCGCATGCGCCGTTCGAACTGGTCGATGCCAGACAGGTCCGGGCCTTTCGCGGCTTCCACCGCGATGGCGCGGCCGATGATGCGCGTCACCACGAGATATTCGGCCAGCCCGAACGCCAGGCCGATGATAGCCCCGATGGTTCCGTTGCTGGTCGTGCTCATCAGTGCGCTCCCGCCCAGCCGGTGAGCTGAAGCACGCCGGCGACGATGACCACCATGGCGAGCGAGATCGGCAGGAACACTTTCCAGCCCAGACGCATCAACTGGTCGTAGCGATAGCGCGGCACGAAGGCTTTCACCATCGCGAACATGAAGAACACCAGACTGACCTTCAGGACGAACCAGATAACGCCCGGCACCCACGTGAAGGGCGCGAAGGGAATCGGCGACAGCCAGCCTCCGAGGAACAGGATCGTCGTCATGGCGCACATGGTCATGATCGCCACGTATTCGCCGAGCATGAACAGCATGTACGGCGTCGACGAATATTCGACCATGAAGCCTGCGACGAGTTCGGACTCGGCCTCGACCAGATCGAACGGCGGACGGTTCGTTTCCGCCAGTGCGGAGATGAAGAAGATCACGAACATCGGAAACAGCGGCAGCCAGTACCAGCCAAGCATGCCGAGCTTCGTGTCCTGCGCGCGCACGATGTCGTTGAGGTTGAGCGACCCAACGCAGAGCAGAACGGTGATGATGACGAAGCCGATGGAGACTTCGTAGCTCACCATCTGGGCCGCGGAGCGAAGCGCCGACAGGAACGGGTATTTCGAGTTCGACGCCCAGCCGCCCATGATGACGCCATAGACGCCGAGCGACGAGATCGCGAAAATATACAGGATGCCGACATTGAGATCGGCGACCGCCCAGCCCTCGCTGACCGGGATCACCGCCCAAGCGGCGAGCGCGAGCATGCCGGACACGAACGGCGCCAGCAGAAACACGCCCTTGTTGGCGCCGGCCGGAATCATCGGCTCCTTCAGCACGAACTTCAGCATGTCGGCGAAGGATTGCAGCAGGCCCCACGGGCCGACCACGTTGGGACCGCGGCGCAATTGCACGGCCGCCCAGATCTTGCGGTCCGCGTAAAGAATGTAGGCGACAAAGATCAGCAGCGCGGTGAGCAGCAGAAAGCTCTTGCCGACCATGATGAGCAGTGGAAGGATCCAGGACGTATCGGTCACTTGCGTGCGCTCCTCATTCCGCCGCCTGCTGGAGCCGGCCTTTCGCCAGCGCGGAACACTCGGCCATGACGGCCGAGGCGCGAGCGATCGGATTGGTCAGATAGAAATCGCTCACCGCATTGACGAATGCGGCCTTGTCGGTCGCGCCCGACGCGAGCGCGCCCAAAGTCGCGCCATCGCCGGCGGCGATCTCGCCGATCTGCGCCATATGCGGATAAGCCGCGTACAGCGCGGCGCGCAGCGCCGAGAGTGAGTCAAATGGCAGCTTGTGGCCGAGCACATCGGAGAGTGCGCGCAGAATCGCCCAGTCCTCGCGCGCATCGCCCGGCGGGAAGCTCGCCCGATCGGCCAATTGCACGCGACCTTCCGTGTTGACGTAGAGGCCGGATTTCTCCGTGTAGGCCGCGCCCGGCAGGATCACGTCGGCGCGATGCGCGCCACGATCGCCATGAGTGCCGACGTAGATCACAAATGCTCCCGGCGCGACGTCGATCTCGTCCGCCCCGAGACTGAACAGAACCTCGACGCCGCCCTTCGCCATCGCGCTCGCGTCGAACCCGCCCTCGCCCGGAACGAAGCCGATATCGAGACCGCCGACGCGAGACGCCGCCGTATGAAGAATGTTGAAGCCGTTCCACTCGGGTCCGACGACGCCCTGATTGGCCGCGAGTTTTGCCGCCGCCGCCAGAACTGCCGCGCCATCGGGACGCGTCAAAGCGCCCTGCCCGACGATGATCATCGGACGCTTGGCGCTGTCGTCGCGCGGCTTGCTGATGAGGTCGGCCAGCGAGTCGGGGCCAGCGCCGATGTAGGAATAGTCGTAGGTCAGATTGGCGCGCTCGCCGATCAGGCCGATCTTGACGCCACCCTTGAGCCAGCGCTTGCGAATGCGGGCGTTGAGCACGGGCGCTTCGAGGCGCGGGTTCGAACCCAGAATCAGGATCGCGTCCGCTTCGTCGATGCCGGCGACGCTCGAATTGAAGATGTAGGAGGCGCGCCCGTTCTTCGGATCGAGCTTCGATCCATCCTGACGACAGTCGAGATTGTTCGAGCCGAGCGACGCGATGAGCCGTTTCAGCGCGAACATTTCTTCAACGCTGGTGAGGTCGCCGGCGAGCGCGCCGATCTTGCCCGGCGCGGCGGCCTTCACCTTCGCGGCGATGGCGGCGAACGCCTCGCCCCATGTGGCGGGCGTGAGCTTTCCGTTGCGACGCAGATAGGGACGATCGAGACGCTGCGTCTTAAGACCATCGACGATCTGGCGCGCCTTGTCGGAAATCCACTCCTCGTTCACCGCCTCGTTGACGCGCGGCAGGATGCGCATCACTTCGCGGCCGCGCGTGTCGACACGGATCGCAGAGCCGAGCGCGTCCATCACGTCGATGGATTCGGTCTTCTGCAGCTCCCACGGACGGGCGCGGAAGTTCTGCGGCTTCGGCAGCAGTGCGCCGACCGGGCAGAGATCGGTGATGTTGCCCTGCAGTTCCGACGTCATCGCGGATTCGAGATAGGTGGTGATCTCCATATCCTCGCCGCGGCCGATGGCGCCCATGTCGCCGGTGCCGGCGACTTCCGCCGTGAAGCGGACGCAGCGCGTGCAGTGGATGCAGCGGTTCATCGAAGTCTTGACCAGCGGGCCGATGTACTTGTCTTCGACAGCGCGCTTGTTCTCGGCGTAGCGCGACGAGTCGACGCCGTAGGCCATGGCCTGATCCTGCAGGTCGCATTCGCCGCCCTGATCGCAGATTGGACAATCGAGCGGATGGTTGATCAGCAGGAATTCCATCACGCCTTCGCGGGCCTTCTTGGCCATCGGCGAATTGGTGAGCACGACCGGCGGTTCGCCGTTCGGGCCGGGGCGCAGATCGCGCACCGCCATGGCGCAGGACGCCGTCGGCTTCGGCGGGCCGCCCTTCACCTCGACGAGGCACATGCGGCAATTGCCGGCGATCGACAGACGTTCGTGGAAACAGAAGCGCGGAATTTCCGCGCCCGCTTCCTCGCAGGCCTGCAGGAGCGTGTACTCCGGCGGAACGTCGATCACCTGGCCGTCGATGCTGATCTTGCTCATAGGCGCCTTACTCCGCCGCGATCCGCACAGGATCGCTGTGCGGGTTGGCTGCGTATTGATCGATGCGCTTTTCGATCTCGCCGCGGAAATGGGTGATGAGGCCCTGAATCGGCCATGCGGCCGCGTCGCCGAGCGCGCAGATCGTGTGACCCTCGATCTGCTTGGAAACTTCCAGCAGCATGTCGATTTCACGTTTCTGGGCGCGGCCTTCGACCATGCGGTTCATAACGCGCAGCATCCAGCCGGTGCCTTCGCGGCATGGCGTGCACTGGCCGCAGCTCTCGTGCTTGTAGAAAGCCGAGAGACGGGCGATCGCCTTTACGATGTCGGTCGACTTGTCCATCACGATGACGGCCGCCGTGCCGAGGCCTGAGCGCAGCTTCGACAGGCTGTCGAAATCCATCGGCGTGTCGATGATCTGATCGGCCGGCACGCAGCGCACCGACGAGCCGCCCGGAATGACGACGAGCAGATTGTCCCAGCCGCCGCGCATCCCGCCGCAATGCTTGTCGATCAGCTCACGGAACGGGATGCCCATCGCCTCTTCGACGTTGCAGGGCTTGTTCACATGGCCGGAGATACAGAACAGCTTGGTGCCGACGTTGTTGGGGTTGCCGATGCCTGAGAACCAGCCTGCGCCACGGCGCAGGATCGTCGGCGCGACCGCGATCGACTCAACGTTGTTCACTGTCGTCGGGCAGCCATAGAGGCCCATGTTCGCCGGGAACGGCGGCTTCATGCGCGGCATGCCCTTTTTGCCTTCGAGGCTTTCGAGCAGCGCCGTCTCTTCGCCGCAGATATAAGCGCCGGCGCCGTGATGCACATAGAGATCGAACGGCCAGCCGTGGACATTGTCCTTGCCGATCAGCTTC
The DNA here is from genome assembly GCA_947472615.1 of Beijerinckiaceae bacterium. GTDB lineage: Bacteria > Pseudomonadota > Alphaproteobacteria > Rhizobiales > Beijerinckiaceae > Terripilifer. The sequence continues at coordinate 2,358 of CANJEY010000253.1, read as the reverse complement.
GCCTCATAGGCTTCGTCAACCGCCGCCTGCAGACGGTTGCGCTCGTGAATGTATTCGCCCCGAACGTAGATGTAGCAGGCGTTCGCGCCCATCGCGAAAGACGCGATCAGGCAGCCCTCGACCAGCAGATGCGGATCGTTGCGCATGATCTCGCGGTCTTTGCAGGTGCCGGGTTCGGATTCGTCGGCGTTGACGACCAGATAGGACGGGCGCGCCGGATCGGGCTTCGGCATGAACGACCATTTGAGGCCTGTCGGAAAGCCGGCGCCGCCCCGACCGCGCAGGCCCGAGGCCTTCATCTCGCTGACGACCCAATCCTTGCCGCGATCGATCAGCGCCTTGGTGCCGTCCCATGCGCCGCGCATCTGCGCAGCTTTCAGGCCCGGTGACTGGAAGCCGTAAAGATTGGTGAAGATGCGGTCGCGGTCGGCAAGCATCAGAGGCGCCTCACTTCTTCTCTGCCGCCGCGACGGCAGCTGCCGCCATGGACTCTTCGAAACGCTGCTTCCACGATCCGACGACCGAGCCGTCGTAGAGCGCGGGATCGCTGAGCGTCGTGCCCTTGTTCGGCTCCGGTTCGGACGAGACGCGGCCCGTCTGCGAGCCGACCTTCACGGGCCGCCCGGCGGCCAGATCGTCGAGCAGCTTGTTCAACGAGTCGGGCGTCAGGTCTTCGTAGTACTCGTCGTTGATCTGCACCATCGGGGCGTTGCTGCAGGCGCCGAGGCATTCGACTTCAAGCCAGGAAAAATTTCCGTCCGCCGTCACGTGACGCTGCTCGCCGATGCGCGAGGCGCAGACCTTCTTCAGCTCTTCCGCGCCGCGCAGCGCGCAGGGCGTCGTGCCGCACAATTGCACGAAATGCTTGCCTACCGGCTCGAGGTTGAACATCGAGTAGAAGGTCGCGATTTCGAGCACGCGAATGTAGGGCATGCTGAGGACTTCGGCGACTTTCTCGATTGCCTTCTGCGGCAGCCAGTAATCGTGCTGCGCCTGCGCGCGCCACAACAGCGGGATCACCGCCGAGGCCTGTCGGCTTTCGGGATATTTGGTGATTTCAGCCGCAGCCCACGCCTGATTTTCGAGCGTGAACTCGAAACTCGCGGGTTGCTTTTCGGCCAGTCGGCGAACGCTCATCGTCAGTTTCCGGGCGGCTTACGGTTCGCGGCCACCATCAGGCCGAACACGATGAAGGGAACGGTGAAGCAGGCGTTCCAGAGGAGCGCCAGAAAATCTTCCTGCGACGCCCAGAATTGCGGACGTCCCGAAATCAGGCTGAACAGCACGCCGCTGATCAGATAAAGCACGATCGAGATCGGAATCCAGCGTGCGACTTCGCGGAAGCGGGACGTGTCGGTCATCGGTCCACCTCCCCGAACACGATGTCGAGCGAACCCAGAATGGCCGAAACGTCGGCCAGCATGTGCTTGCGGCACATGAAATCCATCGCCTGCAGATGCGCGAAGCCCGGCGCGCGGATCTTGCAGCGATACGGCTTGTTCGTTCCGTCGGCCACCAGATAGACGCCGAACTCGCCCTTAGGGGCTTCGACGGCGGCGTAGACTTCGCCGGCCGGCACGTGGAAGCCTTCGGTGTAGAGCTTGAAGTGATGAATCAGCGATTCCATCGATCGCTTCATCTCGCCGCGCGTCGGCGGCACGATCTTGTTGTTGACGACCGTGATTGGCCCCTGCCCATCCTTCGACAGCAGACGCTCGACGCATTGCTTCATGATGCGCACAGACTGGCGCATCTCTTCCATGCGGATGACCTGACGGTCGTAATTGTCGCCGTTCTTGCCGACAGGAATGTCGAAATCGAGTTCCTCGTAGCACTCATAGGGCTGCGACTTGCGCAGATCCCAGGCAGCGCCGGAACCGCGCACCATCACGCCCGAGAAGCCCCACTTCCAACATTCTTCCAGCGATACAATGCCGATATCGACATTGCGCTGCTTGAAGATGCGGTTGTCGAGGAACAGATCGGTGAGATCGTCGCAGGTCTTCAGGAATGGATCGCAGAACGCCCCGATGTCCTCGATCAGTTTCGCCGGGCAGTCGCGGGCGATGCCGCCGGGACGGAAATAATTGGCGTGCATGCGGGCGCCGGACGCGCGCTCGTAGAACACCATCAGCTTTTCGCGTTCCTCGAAGCCCCACAGCGGCGGCGTAAGCGCGCCGACGTCCATCGCCTGCGTCGTAAGGTTGAGCAGATGCGAAAGCAGGCGGCCGATTTCGGAGAACAGCACGCGGATGAGCTGCGCGCGCTTGGGAACCTCGACGGCGAGCAGTTTCTCGATCGACAGACAGAAGGCATGCTCCTGATTCATCGGCGCGACGTAATCGAGCCGGTCGAAAT
>CANJEY010000252.1 GCA_947472615.1 Beijerinckiaceae bacterium | reverse complement strand
GTCTGGCTTGATTGGCTGGCTTCGGGGGCCTGCATGACGATTGAAACAAGAAACGCTGAAAAGTTCTGGATCTGGGCGGAGCTGAATCGGGCGCGTATTCGCGAAACGCTGAAGGCGGCGCGGCGCAGCATTCCGGGAGTGCATATCGTGCTGGTCGAGCCGCTCATCGACGAGATGACGCGCGAACTTCACGCCTACGACGAACGCCTGACGCCGCTGATCGCACTGGCGAAGGACGATGTGCTCGAACTCACCGTGACGGCGGAGGCCCAGCCGGAGGCTTACGGCGCCGTGAAGGCGTTGATGTCGCTGGCGCCTGTCGGCCCCGCCTGGCGGTTCTTTGCACTACGTCGTCGGCGCTCCGTCGAACACGCGTTGCTCGACGGTCGCGAATTGCGTGGCGTCGACAACATTCGTTTCGCCTGCGGGCTCGCAAGCCGTCGCGCCAGCGTGGCGCTGATCGTCGATGACGCGCTTGCGCCCTCGGTGAACAAGCTGCAGGCGGCGGGCGCGCATGTGGTTCAGGCGATCATCGGCGAGGAAGATTACGGCCTGCACGAAGTCGGCGTGGCGGTGGTCACGGCGACAGTCTGGCGCGCGCACCGGCCCGATGTGGAGCCACGGCCGCTGGCGGAACTGTCCGAGTGCTTCGATCGCATGTTCGCGCTTGAGGATCTGCGCGTCGCGTAATCAGACGCCCGCCAGCGCGGCGGCGGCGTTGGCGACGCCGACGAAGTCGGCAACGCTGATTTCCTCGGCGCGCTTCTGGCCGTCGATGCCACTTCTGTCCAGCAGCGCGGCCGCGTCGATCGGTTTGCCGGCGATGCTCAGCCCCTTGAGCGATTGCCGCAGCATCTTGCGGCGCTGGCCGAAGGCGCAAAGCGTCACCTGCGACAGGATGCGGCGATTGCAGGGCAGGGTGTCGGCGCGCGGAATCAGCTCCACCACCGATGAGGTCACCTTTGGCGGCGGCGTGAACGCGGACGGCGGCACATCGAACAGGATGCGCGCCTTCGTGCGCCAGCCGCACAGCACCGCGAGTCGTCCGTAGTCGGCGCGTTGCTCAGGCGTCGCCACGATGCGTTCGGCCACCTCGCGCTGGAACATCAGCGTCAGCCGGTCGAACCACGCGGGCCAGACGTCGGCGTCGAGCCATTGGGTCAGCAGCGCGGTGCCTATATTGTAGGGCAGATTGGCGACGATCCGCGCCGGCCCGGGATGACGCGCCGCGAGCGCGCCGAGATCCGTCTCCAGCGCATCGCCGGCCACGACGTCGAGCCTGCCGGGGTAGCGCGCCGCGACTTCCGCCAGCGCCGCCAGACAACGTTCATCGCGTTCGACCGCGATGACGCGCGCTGCGCCTTCGGCCAGCAGGGCGCGCGTAAGCCCGCCCGGTCCCGGCCCCACTTCGATCACCGTGACGCCCGCGAGCGGACCCGCGGCGCGGGCGATGCGGCTGGTCAGGTTCAGGTCGAACAGGAAATTCTGCCCAAGCGATTTCTTGGGTGCGAGATCGAACCGCTGCACAACGTCCCGCAGAGGCGGCAGATCGTCGATGGCGCTCAAGCCGCCGGGGCTTTCTGATTCACCAGACGCGTCGCAAGCGACAGCGCCGCGATCAGGCTCGCCGGATTGGCGACGCCCTTGCCGGCGATGTCGTAGGCGGTGCCATGATCGGGGGAGGTGCGGATGAACGGCAGGCCGAGCGTGGTGTTAACTGCGCTGTCGAACGCCAGCGTCTTGATCGGGATCAGCGCCTGATCGTGATACATGCAGATCGCCGCGTCATAGCGCGCGCGCGCCTCCGCATGAAACATCGTGTCAGCCGGCAGCGGCCCGCGTGCGTCGATGCCCTCGGCTCGCAGATCGGCGACGGCCGCGGAGATGAAATCGCGCTCCTCGCTTCCCATAGCACCGTTCTCGCCTGCATGCGGATTGAGGCCCGCCACCGCAAGCCTTGGCGATGCGACGCCGAACTTGTCGCGCAGGTCGCGCGCGGTGATGCGCGCCGTATCGACGATCAGCTGGCGCGTCAGATCTGTCAGGACGCGTGCAATCGAGACGTGGATCGTCACCGGCACGACGGCCAGTTGCGGCGACCACAGCATCATCACCGGCAGCGTCGGAACGCCCCAAAGCTCCTGCGCCAGTTCACCTAGAAACTCGGTGTGGCCCGGATGCTTGAAGCCAGCCTTGTAGAGCGCGTCCTTCGAGATCGGGTTGGTGACGAGCGCGCTCGCTTGTCCGCTTCGCACGAGTTCGACGCCGCGTTCGATCGCCTCGATCGTCCCCAGCGCGTCTGCTTGGGAGGGTTGTCCGGGCGCGCCGGCGATGCGCCTCGCCAACGGCACGACGGGCAGGGCGCGGCCGAAGGCCTCGCGCGCCTGTGAGGGCTCCACGGTTTCGATCGGGACCGCGAGGCCCAGTTGAGCCGCGAGCCGCGTTAGATGATGCGGATCGGCGAGCGCGAAGAACGGCTGATCTCCGGGGCGCCGATGCATCCACGCCATCAGGGCGATTTCAGGTCCAATGCCGGACGGATCGCCCTGCGTCACCGCGAGCGGCGCCTGCCGGTGTTGGCCGGCGGCTACGCGAAGTTCCGTGACGGTGGATTCGTCCATGGCTTTCAGCGGTTCACGATCACGGCGCGGGCGCGCACTTCGCGATAGAGCCGCACAGCCTCCTGATCATAACGCACCGAGAGCAACTCCTGCCGCACTGCGTCGGCGGCGGCCTCGCTGTCAGACGTATCTTTCTTGCCGCAGACCGCCACCATCTCAAGGCCGCTGGTGGTGCGTCCCGGCTGCGTCAGGCGGCCGACCGGCGTGCGGCTCAGCGCCTCCGCGAGCTGTTCGGGCATGGTGGCAGTGGTGCGGGTCACGGCGTCCTTGACGGCGACGTCCGGGAGCTGGCGGGCGAGCGCGATGCCGCTGGCGCAATCGGTGAAGCGGTTGCGCAGGCCCTCAGCCTCGCGCATGCGGTTCTGCAACGCGGCCGGGCCGCCGCTCGCCGGCACGATGAAGACGATCTGGCGGATCGTGTAATCGGCCGCGCCCTTCTGGCTTTTCTTGGCGAGTTCGGCGCGGATCGTCGACTGGCTGATGTCGAGCGACTTGTTGAGCGCCCGCACATAGGCCATCCAAGAATACTCGGCGTTGAAGTGCTCCTTGATCACCTCCATGGACACGCCGGACTTCTGCATCGTGTTCATCAGCAGCTGCGGCTGAACCTTCATCTTCGCGGCGGTGCGGCCGATCATGCCGTACATGTCCTGCTCGGACGGCGCGATGCCGAATTTCTTCGTCTCCATCAGCTTGAGCCGGTCTTCGTAGATGGATTCGAGCAGGCCCTCGCGCGTCGTCGGCAGGCGCAGGGCGCGATTGAGCTTGGCGCGCTGCTCGACGTCGAAATTGGTGATCGGGCTGTCGTTGATGGTGCCGACGAGCTGCTGCGCCTGTGCGGGCGCAGCAGCGGCGCACATGATCGCGAACGCTGCGGCGCGCAGCAGGATGGCGGGTCGAATAGTCATCATATCACTCCGGCGTCGTGGCTGGCTCGCGGCTCAGCTCACGATAGAATTGCTCTGTCCATCGGACACGCGCACGTCGCCGAGGTTCGATTTGACCTTGGTGTCGCCCAGCGTGCGAAGCTGCAATTGCAGCATCACCGTCTGGTTGCGGATCGGCGAGGTCCCGTAGCCGTTGTCCTGATAGATCGACGTGAACGTCGCCTGGAACGAAATGCAATCGTCCTGATAGCCGCCGCCGACGCCGATGCCGGCCAGCGAGAATAAAGGCGCATGGGCGTTGAACTGCTGGTTGTACAGGTGGCGCGACATGTCGAAGATCACGTTGCCGTTGATGAACGTGTTCTCGGTCAGCTTCAGCTTCGTCGAGGCCGAGAGGCCCTCGCGTCGCAGGTCGTAGCCCAACAGCGGCTGGGCCTGATAATGGGCGTATTGCAATCCGAATTCGAAGGCTCCGATGTTCGCTGTGCCCATCAGGTCGAGGCGGCGCATGGCGAACGAGTGTTCGTCGAAGCGGCCCTTGGCGACGAAATTAAACGTCGAATTCGGCGAGAAAGCGGCGCGCGCGACAAAATCGGAGCGGCGTGTGTCGAGGCCGGAGCTGAGGCCGATATTGGCGGCGTCCGGGGTCGCATAGGCGTTCTTGCCCGCGACCTGGAACGACTGGCCGGCCATGAAATTGGCGTAGGCTCCATTCTTGAATGTCGCCGTGTACTGGAAGCCGTAGTTGAAGCGCGTGCCGGTTTCGAAGCGGTCGTAGCCGGAGAACTTGCTCCAGTCGAACAGATTGGTGTCGTCGAACACGAGGCTCTGGGAGTCTTCGTTGACGAGCGCGCGGGTCTGGGCGTTGCCGGGCCGCACCACGACCTGCGCGATGGGCTCGAACACCTGATTGACGAGGCTGGTCGAGGACAGGAACGGATAGCGGTATTCGAGGCCCGCGCCCGGAATGGCCTGTCCGACGAACGTGTCGTTCTGCGAGCCGATGAAGCCCGGCTGGCTGGCGTTCGAGATGGTCGAGAAGCAGGGCGGCGTGCCGCAGCCCGGATTCGAGATCGTCGTGGAATTGGTGGTGTTGAGGCTCAGCCACGACCCGTTGACGTGGGCGAACGTGAACGGCGTCCACACCTGACCGATCGGGTCGATGAACTGCCGCTTCCACGACAGATTCAGCGTGGCGCGCGTGTAGTCGCCGCCGATGCCGCGCAGCAGGCAGTTAGACGGTGTGTAGAGGCCGCTCGCGGCGGGCGTGCAGACGTCATAGAGGCCATAGGCGTTGTCGAGCTTGCGCAGGCCCGTCGCCTCGAAGGCGGCGAGCTGCCGCGTCAGATGCGTCAGGTTGAAGTCGATCTCCACCTGTCCGCCGAGACCGCCGCTCTTCTCGGGCGCGAGGCTGATCGCCTTGTTGTAGTCCAGCACTGGGCCGACGATCGGCTGCTGCGCCTGAATGTCGTAGGACGACAGGCCCTTGAAGTAATAGCCGCGCAAATCGAAATAGCCGCGCTCGCCCTGACCGGTCAGGTAGAGCTGCGAGATCGACTCCTTGAAGTAGTTCGACGAGATCGTCTGCGGGACGATGCGGTAGTCGTTGTAAAACCAGCGGTCGGAAATGAAGGCCAGATCCCAGCCGTATTTCCATTTGTCGTTGATCTGGAAATCGCCCTTCGACTCGATCGCGCCGCGCAGCGTGCGGTTGCCCGGACCGTAGGGACCGACGCTGAACACGCCCGGATCGTTCTGGAAGATGCCCGACACGCGGATGTCGTACGCGCCGGTTGCGAGCTGCTGGCGCCACTGCGCCTGTCCGAGCAGGCCCTGCCGGGTGAACAGGGTGGGGGTGACGGTGAGATCCTTGTCGGGCGAGATCGCCCAGAACAAAGGCATCGACACGCCAACGCCGCGCGACAGGTTAGCGCTGTAGCTCGGCGTCAGCAGGCCGCTCTTGCGCGTAACGCTGGGGTCGGCGACCGACAGATAGGGCAGCCACGCGATCGGCATGCCGGCGAGTTCGATGGTCGCGTCTTCGTAATAGACCATCTGCTCGGAATTCTGGTGGATGATCCGCTTCGCCTTCACCTGCCAGAGCGGCGGCTTCGAGGGATCGTCCTTGCAGGGTTCGCAGGCGGTGTAGGTGCCGTTCTCCAGCACGGTCGTCTCGCCGTCGACGCGTTCGGCGCGGGTGCTGGTGAAATGGGTCTTGTCGGCGCTGTCGGCCCGCAGACTGTCGATGAAGCCGGTCTTGAAGTCGTCGGTGATGTCGAAACGGTTGGCGTAGGCGACGGTGCCGTCGCGCTCGGTCAACTTGGCGCGGCCTTCGGCCGCCACCCGGTTCGTGGTCCGGTTGTAGGTGACCCTGTCGGCTTCCAGCACCCGGCCCTGATAGTAGAGCTTGACCGAACCGCGCGCGCTGACGGTGTTGCCGTCGTGGTCGTAGACCATTTCGTTGGCCTGAACGAGCAGGCGGTCAGGCCCGCTGGCGGCGTTCTGCGTGCGGGCGGACACCTTGTCGGCGAGGGTCTGGGCGGTGGCGGACGGGACCGGAACGGCGCAAATCAACGCCACAAACGCCAAAAAGCGGCGCAAGGCCGCTTGAACCGGCCTCATCGGCCGATTGGCAGTACCGGTGGGGCATGAACGCCGCCCCATCAACCGTCCTCCTGATGCAACAGGACCAGAATCCCCAGCATACAACCTACAATTGCAGGCGACCACGCCGCAACCGGGGCGCTGAGCAACCCTGCTCCGCCCAGATCGCCCACCAGTTTCGTGGCAACATAAAGCACGAAGCCCGAAACCACGCCACCGGTAACCATCTTGGCGATTCCACCAAACCGGAAGAATCTTAATGAAAAGCATGCGGCTATGAGAACCATCGCAACCAGCAGGCCGGGCAGGGCCAGAAGCGACAGATAACGCAGGCGATAGCCGATCGAATCGAGCCCGGCCGCCTGCATCTGCCGGGCGACCTCGGGAAGGCTCCAGAACGGCACGGCGGCCGGCGCCACGAACGATTGCGTTACCTGCGCGGCCGTCAGATTCGTCGCCAGCATGTAGGAGCCGACCTGTTGTGGGCGCTCGTTCATGGTCAGGATGCGGGCGTTCTCCATCTTCCATACGCCCGGTTGCAGGACTGCCCGCGCCGCCTCGACCCGTTCGATGAATCGTCCGTCGAGATCGTACACATAGGCCGTGACGTTCGCCAGAACGGAGCCGTTGTC
>CANJEY010000251.1 GCA_947472615.1 Beijerinckiaceae bacterium | reverse complement strand
GGCCCGACGCAAACGCGCTTGCCGACGAGATCGCGCACGGTACGGATGGGGGAGTTCGTCAGCGCAATGAAGAACATCGGCCCGGCGTTCATGGGCGACACCATGCGCAGGTCGATCGCCTGCGCGAACGGCTTTTCGCCGGCCAGAGCGCGGCCGATCCAGTTCGCCGCCATATAGCCGAAATCCACGTCGCCGGAATGCAAACGTCCGCCATTCTGGATGCTGGCGGTTTCAGAGCGCAGGATTTCGATCGGTCCGGCGACGCCGTGCTTTTCCAGCACGGTCTTGAGGGCGAAGCCCTGGCTGAGGAAAGTGCTATTGTGTTCAGCCGTCCCAATGCGCATGTGCGTTTCCAGATTTCGTTTCCGTCTCTTGGCTCTGCTACTCTATTGCAGCAAATTCCGCAGCTGTCACGAGAACAGGCAGGCCAGCCCCGGGACAGCGCTGTGGATGAGTTTCGAGCAGGAGCGATCGGACAGACGTGACGGACTGGGCCAATGCAATTTCGGCGGACGAGGCTGGGGACTATGCGCCCCCGGTCACGCCGCCGGACGCCTCGCTGCGGCGACCGGCCGCAGGCCGGACAGGCGCGCCGGCGCGTTGGCTCGCCGTCATGGCGATGTCGCTTGGTCTGCACGCGCTGGTGTCCTACGGCGTCGATTTCGTCGACAGCTTGCGGGAGGACCGCCTGCGCACGTCCGAGCAGGAAATCCCGGTCGAACTCGTGTCCGAAGTGCCTGGCGAGAAGACCACTGGCCAGACCGGCGGAACCGGCCCGCAGACGAAGCCGGAGGCTACCAAACCCGAAGCCGCCCAGAATTCAGAATTGCGCAGCTCGCCCTCGACGCCCCAAACGGCGAAATCGGATCCTGCCCCGCAGCCAACGCCGCCCGCCTCGCCTGCCCTTCCGGCGGCGCAACCGTCGCCGCAGCCGCGCTCGAGCGCCGCATCGCCCGCCCCCGCGGCTACGCCGCCGCAAACCGCAAATGCAGCCCCAGCGCAACAGTCGGCCGCCCTCCCCCCGCATCCGGCCGGCGTCGCGCCGCCGGGCCCGAACGTGCGGCCCATGGCGGTCGAGGTTGCGCCCGCGTCACGCCCCGATCTCGCCCCGCAGGCGCAGGAGGTTCCCAAGCCAAATCTCGGCAAGCCCAGCAAGGATGTGATCGAACATCTGTTCCTGCCCGGCCTGTTCAAGATCGTCGCCGCCGACGAAACTCCCGCCGCCACCAAGGAGGAGGCGGATTCCTACAAAACGATCGTGTTCGACCGCATCATCCGCTCCCGGCAATTCCCCGAGGCGGCGCGCCGGCGCGGCGCACATGGCGTCGCGGTCGTGTCGATGCTGATCGATTCCGCCGGTAATCTGGCGGGCGCGAGCCTGATACGCTCTGCGGGCGACCGCGATCTCGATATCGAGGCGATCGCCATGGTGCGCCGCGCCGCGCCATTTCCGGTTCCGCCGCCCGGCTCGGTGCTGACGTTCACCCCGATGATCGAGTTCGGGCTGGGGGAATAGTCAGGCTGCTGGGACGCCCGCGCTGGCTATCCAGCGCTTCACGGCGGTTTCGTCCGTCGCCACCTCGGCGTGCTCTCCAACAAAATCCGCCCACTCGGCGCCGTTGCGAACCGGTACGCCGACCAGCACTGGAATGTCGCGCTCCATGGCGTCAGCGATCACGCCGCGCAATCCGCCACCCTCAATTTCGGTCTTGCCGAATTTGTTAACGATGACCAGCACGGGGCGGCTCTCGAGAGTTCCACGCACCGCAGCTTCAACGCGGGCGAATGCGTCGCGATCAAGGCGGCATCCAGAGGCCAGCGGGCCGCGATCCTCGGATATGCGCACGAGTTCGCCTGTGGCGAGATTCTCCAGCATCATGTCGCAATGGCGGCGATCGGGCCGGGCGCGTTCGGTCTGGATCGTCCCGGCGATCAGCAGGCCACGCGCGCGAAATCCGGACACGAGACGAATGAGAATATCCTGCGCGTTGGCGCCGTCCTCGTAGATCAATCCACAGACTGGCCGCGCCGTCATGGCGCGGCCTGCGCGCGCGTCGCCGATTGGCCGACCGCGCCGGCGCGATGCAGGGCCTCGACCTGCGCCTCGGTGAATCCGAGTTCGGCCAGCACCGCGTCGGTGTGCTCACCACATTCGGGCGCGGCACGTTCCATGCGGCTTTCGGCGCGGCTCATCTGCAGCGGCGTGCGCTGCACCGACAGCATTCCAAGTTGCGCATGTTCCACTTCGCCGACGAGACCGAGATGTTGAACCTGCGGATCGGCATAGACCTGATCGATGGAATTGATCGGCCCGCACGGCACGCCGAGTTGATTGAGCAGCGCGACCCATTCGGCGGATGATTTCGTGCGCGTGATCGCATCGATCCGATCGTTGACGAGATCGCGATTCTTCGCGCGCGCCTGCGGCGTCGAGCAATTCGGATCATGCGCCCATTCGGCGATGCCGAGCCCCTTGCAGAGACGGCGAAAGATATTGTCGCCGGTTGCGGCGATATTGATGTAACCGTCCGTCGTCTGGAAAATGTTGGTGGGAACGCCCGTGGGATGATTGTTGCCGAGTTGCTTCGGCACAACTCCTTCGATGAGCCAGCGCGCCGCCTGAAAATCCAGCATGGCGATCTGCGCTGCGAGCAGCGAGGTGCGCACCCACTGGCCCTTGCCGGAATGTTCGCGCTCCAGCAGCGCCAGCAAAATGCCGTAAGCGCAATAGAGGCCGGACGCGAGATCGCTGATGGCGACGCCGGCGCGCATCGGCCCGCGCCCCGGTTCGCCGGTAATCGACATCAACCCGCCCATGCCCTGCGCGATCTGATCGAAACCCGGACGATTGGCGTAAGGCCCGTCCTCGCCAAAGCCTGAGATGCTGGCGTAGATGACCCGCTTGTTGCGCGCGCGCAGACTTTCATAGTCGATGCCGAGACGCCGCTTCACATCGGGACGATAATTCTCGATCACCACGTCGGCGCGATCGACGAGCCGCATGAACACGTTGCGCCCCGCATCGCTCTTCATGTCGAGCGAGATGCTGCGCTTGTTGCGATGCAGGTTCTGGAAATCAGCCGAATGGCGCGCGCCGAAAATATCAGCATCGCCGTCTTCCGAGTGCCGCTCGACCGCTATGACGTCCGCGCCCCAGTCCGACAACATGCGGACGCAGGACGGACCCGAGCGAACGCGCGTCAGATCAAGAACGCGATAGCGCGAGAGTACGGACATGACGCCTCGGTGACGCTCGTTTCATAAACGACTGGCGGGCGTGAATTGCATTGTCGCCTTCGGCTCCTCGCAATGACGTTCCAAAGGAGGTCATTGCGAGCAAAGCGAAGCAATAGCCTTGCCGCCCGCGCAATCGCGTCAGCTTACAAAGTCACCGGCGTGCCGAGGAAGTCGCGCTTGCCGACTTCGACGCCGCAATGGCGCAGGATGTCGTAGGCGGTGGCCGCGTGGAAATAGAAGTTCGGCAGCGCGAAGTTCAGCAAATAGCCCTGCCCTGTGAACTTGCGCTCACCGCTCGGAAACTTCAGCACGACTTCAATGTCTTCTTTGCCGTCCACCTGATCGCGCTTGACGCTCTTGATAAAATCGATCGCCTTGGCGATGCGGGCCTGCAATTCGGCAATCGTCGTCTCGTTGCCCTCGAACACCGGCAAATCGACGCCAGCCAGACGGCCAACGCCACCGACGGCATGATCGGTGACAGCGCGAACCTGCCGCACTAGCGGAAACATGTCGGGATAGAGCCGCATGTTGAGCAGGAAGCCGACATCCAGCTTCTTGGCCTCGGCGTGGGCGGCAGTCTTGCCGAGCACCGCCGACATCGACGTCAGGAATTGCACGAAGATGGGCGCGGACACGGTGTAGAGCGAAGTCGTCATTGTTTCCCCCTGTGAACGAAAAACGGAACGTGATTATCGACCACGGAAATGCAAGGCGCGCAAGTGTCGTCCGCGAAAGCCCGACAACGCAATTGGTAATCGTCAGACGACCTCGTCCTTCGAGACGCTCGCTGCGCAAGCTCCTCAGGATGAGGCCGTCCGGCTTATTCGATAAGAAAATAGCCCCTCATGCTGAGGAGCAGCCGCAGGCTGCGTCTCGAAGCACGAGGGGCGTGCTTCGAGACGACCCGCAATGCACTCAATGCAGCGACGTACCGCCCGAAATGTCGAGGCAAGAACCTGTTATGTGGCTCGCATCGTCCGACAGCAGAAAGGCCACGGCCTTGCCGACGTCGTCAGCGTTGGTGGCCCGGCCCAGCGGCGAACGCAGGTCTTCGGCGCTCGGGGCCTTCCATCGCGCTTCGGCATTGCCGGGCGCAATTGTGTTGATGCGGACGCCGTACTTGCCGACCTCCTGCGCCACCGATTGCGCGAACACGATAATTGCGGCTTTCGCGGCGGAATAGATGGACGCCTGCGGCCCACCCTTCAGCCCGCGCCCAGCCGCAATGCTGACGATGGCGCCGGATCTCGCGGCGATCATGTGTGGCAGCACCGCGTGAGTGACATGCAGCATGCTGTTCAGATTGGCGTCGAGCATGCGCAGATAGAAATCACGCTCCATGTCGACGAAATCTTTCTTTGGAAAGCCGATGCCGCGTCCGCCGCCCGCGCCGTTCAGCAATCCGTCGATCTTGCCATGGCGATCCATCACGCTCTTGACGACGGACGCTACCTGATCGGGCTTCGTCGCATCGAGATGGCAGGCTTCCGCCGATCCCGGCCCCGAACACACGGACGCGACATATTTCGCGCTGTCTTCATTGATGTCGCTGACCACGACATGCCAGCCGCGCGACACGAGCGTGCGGGCGACGCCTTCACAGATGAGGCTTCCGCCTCCGGTGATCAACGCAACAGGCATTCAACTTCTCCAATCAGCCGAGCGGCTTGTAGGATTCCACGTAAGTCGCATTCTTGAGCATGTGCTCGGCGAGTTCCGCGCGCGTCGGGAACCAGACCAAATCCTCGAACTGTTTCGTGTAGCGGATCATCTTCTCGAAGCCGTTGGCCATATAGGGGCGGCCGCCAAGTTCCGCGTGCACGAGCGCGTCGATGCGACCCTGCTTGCCGCGCAGCGCTTCCTGATAGACGAAATCGAAGCCGTCCTTGAAGCCCTGGAACGCCATCTCGCTGTTGCTGGAGCCGCCGGCCCAGGCGCGCCAATCATTGAAGAACCAGTGCTTCGGGATCACCACCATTTTGCGGCCGTCGACCTCGATCACATAGGGCAGATCGTCGTCGCATTGATCGCCGCACCAGATGTAGCCTTCGTCCGCCAGAATGCTCACCGTCTCGCGCGTGTGATGTCCTCCGGGGCTCACCCAGCCGCGTGGCGCGACGCCGGTGACTTCCTTGATGATGCGGCTGACTTCCTGAATTTCCTTGCGCTGTCCGGCCGCGTCAAGGTCCGTCATGTGAATGTCGTTTGTGGTGCCATGACCGGTGATCTCGCTGCCCTGATCGTGCAGCGCCTTCACGGCCTCAGGCCATTTCTGCACCGCGAGTCCGTTGACGTCGACGGTCGCGGTGACGCCATTGCGCTGCAGGATTTCAAGAATGCGCCAAATGCCGGCGTTGCCGCCGTAATTGGCGTGCGACAGCGATACGAGATTAACCTCGAGCCCCTTCGTCTTCTTGAAATGCCCGCCGCGCGTGAACGCCTCGAACGCCACGGTGAACGTGGCGCAGATCATCTTGCCGTCGGGATAGGGAGTGACTGGACGCACCATTGTTTCCTCCTAGCCGGCGACGAAGAAGCCGCCCGTGATCGCATCGTGATAATATTGCGCGGCGGCGGGTGCGATGCCGAACGGCAGGCCCTCCTCCGGCTTTGTGTAGGTGTGGACGCCAGCCATGAAGCGCGTCACATGCGTGCGCGGCGTCGGGTTCATGGCGTTGAACATCGGCAGGATCACCTCCTTGTAGGCTTCGGGAGAGTGATCTCGGCTGTCCTTGGAGATGACGAACAGGAATGGTGGCACGCGCTTGACGCCGTCGCCTTTCAGTTCGCTCGTCAAGCCGGTGAAATGTGCGACGAGCTTTTCGGTCTCGTCGGGGGATAGTTTCAACCGCGTGGCGGCGGCGCGCGCCGCCTGTTCCAGCGCGCCGACGATGTTGTGCGTCACCATATATTCGGCCTTGAACTGCGGCCGCTTGCGGGCGACGTCCCATGCGTCGAGAATTTCTTCCATCAGCCAGGGCAGACGCATCAGGGCCGTCGGGCCTTCCTGACCCAGCGCCTCGGAGCCGCGATAGCGGGCGAGATCGCGCCACGTGCGGATGTAAAGGTCGTTGAACGGATCCTTCCACGATTCGTCGGTTTTTTGCGCGACGGCCTTGTAACCCTCGATCCGGCCGACGTGACCGCCCCATTGATGCTTGCACTCGTTGATGTAACCGAACGTCGAATTCTCGATGGCGATGACGCCTGCAATGTTCGGCACGCGCTGCGACAACATCGACACATAGGGACCTCCGGTCGAGTGTCCGTGCACGTAGATCGAAAACTCGCCTTCCGGAAAATGCCGACGGCAGGCTTCTTTCATGCCGTCCTCGAAGGCCTTCGGCCAGGACGACATGCGCTCGTAAAAACGGGTTCCGGGTTTAGCGCGCGCCGACGTGCGGGTGCCGTATTTCATGCGCTTCGACGTATCGCGCACGAGTTCGTACTGATCCGGCGTGACGTATTCGCCCTTCAACCAGATCGGCGTCCGCACCGTGCCATCAGCGTT
>CANJEY010000250.1 GCA_947472615.1 Beijerinckiaceae bacterium | reverse complement strand
CGTCGCCACGCTGAGGATCGGGCTTGTCGCCACGAGGACGAGACGGGATCGCAGCCGCCGCCGAACGCGGCAGTCTACCGCGAAACGACGATTCCAAGTTACAAGGATAAGGAACCCGGTGGCGGCCGTGCTGGGAACGTGCGGCTATAATTGCTTTTGATTGTCGATCGAGGATTTCCGTTGGCTGACGAAACCGATCCACCCAAAAAGCAGGCAAAAGGCCTCGGCTGGAAGGTCGGCAACATCGACTGGCTGAAGCATCCGCCGGAACTCGTCGCCGGGATCGCATACGCCTTCGCGGGCATTCTGCTGCTGTATGGCTTCTCGTATTTTCTGATCCTGCTGTACCGGGCCTTCGTGGCCCTCACGAACGCCGGTCCCAATTACGCCGACGAGGTCAACAAACTCCTCCTCGCCATCGCGGGCGTCATCGGCGCACCCTTCGTG
Organism: Beijerinckiaceae bacterium; assembly: GCA_947472615.1. Classification (GTDB taxonomy): domain Bacteria; phylum Pseudomonadota; class Alphaproteobacteria; order Rhizobiales; family Beijerinckiaceae; genus Terripilifer. Next base: position 6,322 of record CANJEY010000250.1, on the reverse strand, counting down.
GTCTGGCGCGTGCTGATCGCCAATCGCGCCAATCAGGTCTCAAAAGCGAACGCGGACGAGCAGAGCCGGATCGCCAATGAAAACCTTTATGCTACACTGCTGACCAAGGCGGTCGAGCAACTCGGCGCGACACGGGAGGAGAAAGCTTACGAGGAACAGACTGACGAGAACGGAAAAGTATCCAAGGTGGCTGTTTCGCGAACGGTTCCCAATTTGGAAGTCCGGCTCGGCGGCATCTACGCGCTGGAAAAAATCGCGCAGGATCATCTCTCGCTGCACTGGCCAATCATGGAGATTTTGTGCGCCTATGTGCGGCAGAATGCCGGGCCGGCGAGGCCGCCGCCGCCCGATTATTATTCAGCAAACGCGCTAAACCGTAGCGCGCAGCAACAGGAACGCAGACGCAATGATTTGTGCTCACTTCGCATCGACATTCAGTCCGCCCTAAACGTCATCGGTCGCCGGCCAAAGACGCGACAGTCGTTTGAAGCTATCCAGTTTAGCGATCCATCTTCGGACAACCCCGATCGCTGGCGTTTGGATCTACGCGCTTGCCATTTGGCAAATGCCGATTTGACAGGACTATCATTCGACAGGGCTAATTTTTCCCATGCAAGCCTCGAATGCTCCGTGGCATCTTTCGCGCATTTCACTCAAGCAGTTTTTTTTAACACCCACCTCGAAGGCACTATTTTCCATAAGGCACGCATTGAAGGCGCGCGTCTCCAAAATGCGTGCCTCGATCTTGCTGATTTTTCAGACGCATATCTCCACGCCGCAAATCTCAATCAAGAACAACTCAAGTATGCGAGGCTAAATAGAGTAAATCTGCAAGGTTCCTTTCTCGAAAATGCCATTTTGGAGGGAGCAGCGTTGTTTATGGCGCAATTACAAACGGCTACGATGGACGGTGCAAGTTTGGTTGATGCCCGTCTTGAGAAAGCAGAATTGCAAGGGGCGCTCCTTGACGGAGCTCAGTTCGACCGCGCGGAACTCGAGGGCACGAATTTCAGTGGTGCTGAACTCGACAATGCTTCGTTTAATGCAGCATCACTGTTCGGCGCTAAATTCGATGGCGCGTCTCTTAACGACGCTCGGTTTGATGACGCTTGGCTTTGCGGTTGCGACCTGAGAAACTCAACAGGAATTTCGCCAACAACTCTTGAGCGGGCGTTTGGCGATGAACGGACCCAGTTACCAAGGAGTATGGACCCTCCAAATAATGAGAGGTGGCTTACCCAAAATGCAAGTGATGAAGATAGAATAAATTCATACAACAAATTCAGATCGAAAGTTCAGTCAGCGCGTTGGCTAGCAAAAAACGGTTGGGCGAAAACGATATTGTCGCGACCAGAGTGATTTCCATCATGGCCGGGCATTGCCGATGTCTCGCTAAACATCGCACCCATATCATCCCGACCGCAGCGAAGCGGAGAGCCGGAATCCAGAGGGCCACGCTCACATCAAAAATCTGCATCCCAGATCGCCTTTGGCGTCCGGGATGACAGGCGCGCCTTTGCCTCAATGCCCCGTGGCGATCGCCGCCACTTCCGCGACGTTCTCGGGCGCCGCATTGCCGCGCCAGACGATATGCATGTCGGGACGCAGCAGGATCACGTCGTGACCGTAGATGTCGCGGGCGATCTCGTCAGGAATGTCGAGCGTCGTGACCTGCGCCCCATAAGACGAAATCGCCTTGGCCAGCGGCGCGGTGTCGATCGACGTGTTTCCAAACCTCAGGATCGTGTAGCCGAAATCGGGCAGACGATCCTGCACCGCGCTGCCGTCGTTCAGCCAGACATGCGGCAGGCGCGCGCCCGGCCAGGTCGAGGGCTCGTAGGTGCGGAACAGATGTTCCGGCCCGCCCGGAATGTCGCAGATGAGGGGCGACGCCACGTAGCGGTAGCCGAGTTCCGCGCCGATCATCTCGTTCGTCTTGCGCTGCTCGACATCTGCCACGGCGGCGAGCAGGTCGCGCGTCTGCTTTCCTTCCGGCGTGCGGTCGTTGATGTTCGGGCGCCACATGGATCGCCACTTGCGCCGGCCGAGCGTCGCGTAACGCGATGCGCCGACGTTGCGGTCGCCGATCTGCCGACGTTCGAATTCGTAGGACGGCAGCAGGTTCGGCCCGCCCCAGCCTTTCAGCACGGCTTCAAGTTTCCACGCCAGATCGATGGCGTCACCCGCGCCGGAGTTCATGCCGAGGCCGCCCGTGGGAATCACGAGATGCACGGCGTCGCCGACGAGGAAGACGCGATCCTTCTGGTACTTTTCGGCGACGAGCAGGTTCTGCCGCCACGGATTGCACGACAGCATTTCGTATTTCACCGGCACGCCGACGGTCTTCTCGAACTGGCGCTTCATGTCGTCGTCGGTGTCGACGACCGAGTGCAGCGTCCAGTGCCTGGTCGAATCCTGCATGATCAGGAAGGTCGATTTGTCGTCGGCCACATGATAGTGGCGGCCGCGCCCCGGCCCGTTGCCCATCGGCAGTTTCGGGGCGAGTTCATCGCAGTAGTAGAGCGCCTGCCGCAGACCGAGCGAGTTCGGCTCGCCGTGCAGGCGAATGCCGATGGCGTGGCGCACGGGGCTCGCGCCGCCGTCGCAGCCGACCATGTAAGTCGAGCGGATCGTGGTCTCAGATCCATCCTTATTGCGGATGCGGGTGGAGACGCCTTCGGCGTCCTGCTCCAGCGACAGGAAGGTCGTGCTCCAGCGCACGTCCACCGTTGGCAGCTTTTCGGCCTCGTCCTTCAGCAGCGGTTCGAGCGTGTATTGCGAGATGAGCTGATAGGGCTCCAGCGGCACCGAACCGTCCGTGGTGGCGCGGATGTCGGCTTCGGCTTCGGCGACGGACGGATAAGGCAGACGCAGCAGCGGCGGCTTGGTCAGATCCTCGACGACGAACACGTCCATCGGCCAGTTACGGTCGAGACCGGCGTCACGGACCTTTTTCGCCAGACCAAGGCGGCGGTAGATTTCCATCGTGCGGGCGTTGATGCGCTCCATCTTGGGCAGGAAGGCGGGTTTGTCCTTCTGCTCGATGATCATGCACCTGATGCCGCGACGGCCAAGGTCGATGCCCAGCGTCAGTCCCGCCGGGCCAGCGCCGACGATCAGAACCTGCGTGTCCATGCTGCTTCCTCCATGGGTCGATGGAGAAAGCCTATGGAGGCGACGGCGCGCCGTCAATTTGATTCACATCAAATCCCATAATTTGGGAATAAATTTTCTCCAAAGATGATCGTCAATCCGACATCTGGCGTTCCTGCGACTCCGCGGGGGCCTCGTGGGAGATGGATTTCGTCACGATGGCGGCCCCGAACACCACCCGATCGGCGATGAAGGCGAGCCGGTCGGGCGCCAGATGCGGTTGGCCAACGGTCAGGCTGATGCTGCCCAGCACCGCGCCCCGGCGATCGAACACCGGAGCGGCGACGCCGGTGACTCCGGACGTCACCTCCGCGACTGTCGCATCCCAACCCTGCTGGCGGATGCCCCGCAACGTCCCCCGCACCGCATCGAGGCTCGCGCCCAGCGCGGCGGCGTGGAAGTCTTCGGGATGGGCGTCGTAGAGCTTGCGGATCGCCGACAGTGGCATGTTGGCGAGGATGATGCGCGACGCCGCGCCACGCAGCAGCGGCCGCGCCCTGCCCCGCTCGTAATTACTCTGAAATGACTGCGTATTCTGCTCCTGATGCACGCACAGCACGCGATCGCGATAGCGGCGGCAGAGCAGCGCGATACCGGGAATCGTCTCCACGAGCTGCGCCAGAACCGGGCGGCTGGCGGTGATCAGCGGATCGTGCTGCCGCATCTGGAAGTCGAGCTCGGCGACGCGCGGCCCGAGCGTGTAGCCGACATCCGGGAGCGAGGTGAGCAGGCCGGCGTCGGTCAACACCTTGAGATAACGATACAGCGTCGAGCGCGTCAGCCCGAGGCGGCCGTAAAGGTCTTCGACGCTCCATTCCATCCTCGACCCGTCGAACAGGTCGAGAATGCCGATCATGCGTTCCAGGCTCGTCATGGGACTCCTCGCGGAATCCATATTTGACATTGGTCAAAGGCGATTCAACCCAAAACTTTCAAGCAATTCAGACCGCCTAATGTCAAATTGCGGGATGTTGAGATGCAGCCTTCCCAGCGGCCACAGCGGTCGCGAAACAGGCCTGCAACAGGTAGCCGCCAGTCGGTGCCTCCCAGTCGAGCATTTCGCCGCAGCAGAAGACGCCCGGCACGGCGCGCGCCATCAAAGTCTCATCAACTGCGTCCCAGCGCACCCCGCCGGCGGTCGAAATCGCTCGCCCGATCGGCCTGACGCCATTGAGCGCGATCGGCAGGCGCTTGATCAGACCAGCCAGCTTCACCGGCTCGACCGGAAGCGGGCCGACCTCGCGCAGCAGCGCGATGGCCACAGGCGTCAAGCCCGCCGCCTTGCGCAGAAAGGTGGACGCGCTCTGCCCGCGCCTCGGGGCGGCAAGTTTGTCTGCCAGCGCTGCTTCCGCCACGTCGGGACGCAGATCTATCGTCAGCGTCGCCCTTCCATCGCGGCCGATGGCGTCGCGCAGCGCCGCGGAAAGTACATAGATCGCGCCGCCTTCCAGCCCCTCGCGGGTGACGACCGCCTCGCCCCTGATCGTCCGCCCGCCGAATGTCAGCGCGATAGATTTCAGCGGTGTTCCGGCGAACCTGTCTCGGAAAAAATCCGACCACGCGGCCTCGAAGCCGCAATTGGCGGGTTTCAGGTCCGCGATGCCGACGCCGCGCGCCCGCAGCGCCTCGACCCAGCCGCCGTCCGATCCCAGACGCGGCCAGGACGCGCCGCCCAGCGCCAGAATGGTCACATCCGGCCTCTCTATCCGCTCGCCATCCGGGGTGGAAAAGCGTAGCCCGCCATCCTCCGTCCATCCCTCGAACCGATGACGCAGGCGCACCTCGACGCCCTGCCCGGCCAGCCGCCTCAGCCAGGCCCGCAGGAGCGGCGAGGCCTTGAACGACTTGGGGAAAACCCGTCCGCTCGACCCCACGAACGTCGGCTCGCCAAGCTCGGCGCACCAGTCGCGCAGCCGCAGCGGCGGAAAGGCTTCCAGACAGGGCCGCAGATGCTCCGCCGCCTCGCCATAGCGCGCGCAAAAGGCGTCGAAATCCTCGCCGTGAGTGATGTTGAGCCCGCCTCGCCCCGCCATCAGCAGCTTGCGGGCGAGCGACGGCATCCGGTCATAAACCGTCGCCTTGACGCCCGCCGCCGCCAGCGTCTCGGCCGCCATCAGGCCGGCTGGACCGCCGCCGATCACCGCTGCTGTTCTGGGAGAATTCAATTTCGACCTTTCGGGTCCACACGGATCGGCCTGGACTGGATTTTCCGTCCCGACTTGGCTTTTTGCGCTGTCGCTATACAACAGGCAGGTGGTTCAAGTATGGACATTCGGCAAAATTAATCATCGGGAGGAAGAACATCATGCTCAATCGCAGGCAGATTCTCGGCGCGTCTCTCGCGGCTCCCGCCCTGCTTCAGTTCGGCCCCGCCGCGGCGGCGCAGACCCTGAAGATTTCGCATCAGTTTCCCGGCGGGACGATCGATTCCGGCGACTTCCGTGACCGCGCCTGCCGCATCTTCGCGCGCGAACTGGAGAAGCGCACCAATGGCGCGCTGAATGCGCAGATATTCCCGGATTCGTCGCTGATGAAGACGATCCCGCAATTCTCCGCGCTGCGCAAAGGCGCACTCGACATCAGCCTGTACCCGCTCTCCTACGCGGGCGGCGAAGTGGTGGAGACGAACATCGGCCTCATGCCCTGCATGGTGTCGTCCTACGAACAGGGCGCGGCATGGAAGAAGGCTCCGATCGGCGCTGCGCTGACAAAGCTCATGGCCGAAAAAGGCATCGTGATTGTCAGCTGGGTCTGGCAGGCGGGCGGCATCGCCAGCCGTCAGAAGCCCCTCGTGACGCCCGAGGACGCCAAGGGCATGAAGGTGCGCGGCGGATCGCGTGAATTCGACATGATGCTGGCCTCCGCCGGCGCGGCGACGCTCAACATTCCGTCGAACGAATCCTACGCCGCCATGCAGACCGGCGCCTGCGATGCGGTGATCACCTCCTCGACGAGCCTGATCTCGTTTCGCATCGAGGAAATCGCCAAGCAGCTCACCTCCGGGCGCGGCAAGTCGATGTGGTTCATGTTCGAGCCGCTGCTGATTTCGAAAGACATCTTCGACAAGCTGACGAAAGAGCAACGCGACGTGATCATGGCGATCGGCGAGGAACTCGAGGCCTTCAGCATGAAGGGCGCGAAGGACGATGACATAGCCATCGAGGGCGTG
>CANJEY010000249.1 GCA_947472615.1 Beijerinckiaceae bacterium | reverse complement strand
GTCCTGCGTCGAGTAGATGTTGCAGGAGGCCCAGCGGACATCGGCGCCTAGCGCCTTCAGGGTCTCGATCAGCACGCCGGTCTGAATGGTCATGTGCAGCGAACCGGCGATGCGCGCGCCCTTGAGCGGCTGCGTCGGGCCGTATTCGGCGCGGGTCGACATCAGACCCGGCATTTCGGTTTCGGCGATGTTGAGTTCCTTGCGGCCCCATTCGGCCAGCTTGATGTCGGCGACGACGTAATCGTTAAAATGCACGGTCATGGTGGTTCCAAGCGCTCTGGTTCGAACTGGAGCGGCGTATAGCAGGAACCTGACCGCATGGCAATAAAGATATAAACAAGTCTTTATGTCGAGTGCCACGCGACAGGTGCGCGGCCGCACATCGCTCGGCGGGAAATAGGTTACTCTGCGGTTAAGACGGACGGCGGAGGCGCCGGCCGGGACGGGGAGTTGCACATGCGCAAGAGTCCAAAATCGCACGGCCGGCGAAAGCTGGCGGGTCTTGTCTGTCTGGGGCTTCTGGCCGGGGGCGGCGCACTGGCGCAGACTCCGATCGGCGGCGCGAAGGACGTCCAGAAGGACGTGCGCGGCCAGACCGGAAGCAAGACCGTCAAGATCGCGCTCGGCGATCAGGTCTTCCAGAACGAACTGGTGCGCACCGGCGTCGACAGTCTCGCCCGCATCGTTTTCCTCGACGAGACCAACATGTCGGTCGGCCCGACCTCCGAGGTGAAGCTCGACAAATATGTCTACGACCCCAATGGCGACGCGAAGGCCGTGGTGTTCAACGCCAGCAAGGGCGCGTTCCGGTTCTTCTCCGGCAATTCCGACCACAGCGTCTACAGTGTGCAGACCCCGCAGGCGGTGATCGGCGTGCGCGGCACCGTCTATGACGTCAAGGTCGATCGCGGCGTCACCACGGTTGTGCTGGTGGAAGGCGCGGTGAACGTTTGCGTGGTCAACACGGCGCGCTGCGCAGAGATCGCCCAGCCCGGCCAGTCGATCGTGGTGCGCGGGACGGATCTGGAAGGTCCGCTTGCGCCCGGTCAGCAGGCGTGGAACTTCGGCGAATTCTGCGGCGCGGACGCGTCGCAATCGCCCTATTGCACGCGCGCCACCAAGCTCGGCCTCGACCTCACCCCGAAGACCCCCAAACCTCCGCCTGCCAAGGCTGTCCCGGTAAAGGCGGCTCCCGCCAAGGCGGCGCCGCCTCCGGTCAGACAGCGCGTCCAGCGCGTCGCGCCCGAGCGTCCGGTGAAGGTTGTTCGGGCCAAGCCGCCGCGCCGCCGCTACGTCGAGGAAGAGGTGGAAACCTATTACGTCCGCGAACCCGCCTATGTGCGGCGGCCGGTGATCACACCCGCCATCATTCCGGCAATCGGGATCGGCATCGGCATCGGCCTCGGCGGGTTCCGCGGCGGCCATGTGGTCAGGGGCGACCGCGGCCCGATGCGCGGCAACAGCACGCCCATGCGCGACATGCCGCGAGGAGGGATGCGCTGAGGCGTCGCTAGCGCGAAAAGGCGCTGGCGGGCAGCCAGAAGACCTCGCCGGCGCTCTCTTCGGTGTCGAGCCACATAAACGGCAGATTGGGATATTCGGCGTCCAGAATTTCCCGGTCCTCGCCGATCTCGCACAGCAAGCCGCCGTCCGGCGTCAAATGCGCGGGTGCATCGGCCAGAATGCGCCGCACGATGTCGAGCCCATCGTCGCCTCCGGCCAGCGCCATGCTCGGCTCGTGGGCGTATTCAGGCGGCAGCGCCCGCATCACGTCCTCGCCCACATAGGGCGGATTGGTGATGATGAGATCGTAGCGTTTGCGCTTCAGCGGCCCGAACAGATCGCCTTGATGCAGCTTTATGCGATCAGCGAACGCGCACTCGTCCACGTTTCGTTGCGCCACCGCGAGTGCGTCTGCCGACAGATCGACCGCGTCGACGCGCGCCGCCGAAAACACCCCGGCCGCCAATATCGCCAGACAGCCCGAGCCAGTGCAGAGATCCAGCACGCGCTCGATCTGCGACGGATCCTCGATGAGCGCGCCCGGTCCACCCGCGAACAGATCGTTGAACAGCAATTCGCCAATGAATGAGCGCGGCACGATCACCCGCTCGTCGACGTGGAACGGAACGCCTCGCACGTAGGCCTTGCCGAGCAGATAAGATGCCGGTTTGCGCTTCGTCACGCGCGCTTCGATCAGCTCCGCCAGTCTCTGCCGTTCGTCCCGCAGCAACCGCGCGTCGAGAAACGGGTCGAGCTTGTCGATCGGCAGATGCAGCGCTTCGAGAATGATGAAAGCTGCTTCGTCGAGCGCGTTGGTCGAGCCGTGGCCGTACACGAGTTCGGCCTGCTGGAAGCGCGAGATCGCATAGCGCAGGAAATCGCGAAGCGTGCGCAGTTCGGAGGCGGCCTTGTGGGTGTCGGTCATGTCGATCGTTCCGTCGAATCAGCGCGCGGGAGATCGATCATAGGCGTGCGGCCGGAGCCTGTAACGGAGAGCGCGCTCAGACGCCCTCGGTCGCCCAGCGCCACAGCGCGGTGACGAACTGTGACGTCCAGTACACGAGCACCACCCATGCGGCCGCGTTTGCCACGACCGCGAGGGCCAGAAGCGCCCGGTTGACAGGCGCGGATTGCGAATGCTGCATCCTCATGGCGTTCCTCCGCCACTCGTCCAAAGAAAGAGGATGACGCCATTTCGCGAGCCTTGAAAGGGGTTGCGGCGCAATGTTCGCCGATGCGGTGAAGCCGCCCGAAACGCGATGCTGGGATTCGGGTTAACGCGCGTTGACGATCAGTGCTGGTCGCCGCTCCAGCGGTCCGTCAGCGCCAGAATGAGGCCCGAGACGACGAACACCATGTGGATGCCCACATACCAGGACAGGTCGCGATCGGTCACGTTCTTGATGTCCATGAAGGCTCGCAGCAACTGGATCGCCGAGATCGCCACGATGGACGACAGCAGCTTCAGCTTCAGGCCGGTGAAGTCGATCTTCGCCATCCAGTCCGGCCAGTCCTCATGCCCGGATGAATCGATCTTCGACACGAAGTTTTCGTAGCCCGAAAAGATCACGATGATGATCAGCGAACCCGTCAGGGTCAGGTCGATCAGGCCGAGGATCGCCAGGATCATCTCCGATTCTGACGCGGACACGATGTGCTGGGCGAAATGGATGATCTCCTGCACGACCTTGACGAACAGGCCGACGAGCCCGAGCACCAGCGCAAGGAAAAACGGCGCGAGAAGCCAGCGGCTCGAGAACAGCAGCTTTTCGATGAGCTTTTCCAAAGTGCCGGCTCCGCATTGCACCGATGAATCGGCGGGCGAATGTCGCAAACTTGTGTGACGCAGCCAATATCATTAATGGCGATGAAGTCGAACGCCCAGAGCGTCGCGATCCGGGAGACCGCCGTGAACATTGCCGGCCGCCATTATCGCACCATCGTCCTCGCCGATGACGGCTGGTCGGTCGATGTCATCGACCAGATCGCGCTGCCGTTCCGGTTCGGTTTCCGGCGGCTGTCGACCTGCGCGCAGGCGGCGGACGCCATCAGCACGATGGTGGTGCGCGGCGCGCCGCTGATCGGCGCCACGGCCGCCTACGGGGTCGCACTGGCGATGCGTGAGGACGCCGGCGAAGGCAATCTGCAGCAGGCCATCGCACAATTGGGCGCGACGCGACCGACAGCGGTGAATCTCGCCTGGGCGCTCGCCCGCATGGCGAGTGTGCTCTATCCGCTCGCCCCCGGCGACCGTCGAGCCGCCGCCTATGCGGAAGCCGCCGCCATCTGCGACGAGGATGTCGAGGCCTGCCGGGCGATTGGCCGCCACGGCGCGGACTTCATCCGGTCGGTCGCAGCGCGGCGACCGGATGCGCCCGTCAACATCCTCACCCATTGCAACGCCGGCTGGCTCGCCACCGTCGACTACGGCACAGCGCTCGCCCCGGTCTATGTGGCGCACGATTCTGGCGTGAAACTCCACGTCTGGGTCGACGAAACGCGGCCGCGCAATCAGGGCGCGGCGCTTACTGCGTTCGAACTCGGCGCGCATGGCGTGCCGCACACCGTCATCGCTGACAACGCCGGCGGGCATCTGATGCAACATGGCGAAGTTGATCTCTGCATCGTCGGCGCCGATCGCGTGTCCTCGCACGGCGACGCGGCGAACAAGATCGGCACCTATCTGAAAGCGCTGGCGGCGCGCGACTGCGACGTGCCCTTTTATGTCGCGGCGCCCTCGTCGACCATCGACTGGCGCATTGCCGATGGCCTGCGCGATATTCCCATCGAAGAGCGGGGGCCGCGCGAGTTGACGCACATGACGGGCCTCGATGACGATGGGACGATCAGAACTGTGCGGGTCGTTGCGCCCGGCAGCGCCGCCGCCAATCCGGCGTTCGACGTGACGCCGGCGCGTCTCGTCACTGCGCTGATCACCGAGCGCGGCGCGGCGCCCGCCTCCGCCGACGGCCTGCGGTCGCTCTACCCCGAACAGGCCGAGCAGGCGGCATGACGCGTGACGAACTCGCCGCCCGCCGCGCCGTCATCCGCGCCGCACTCGACATGGATTCGTCCGGCTTCGCGCCCTCGAAATCAGGCAACGTGTCGTGCCGTTTTGGCGACGGTTTCCTGGTCACGCCCTCGGCCCTGCTGTATGGGCAGACACGGCCTATAGACCTCGTCCGGATGGATTTGGACGGCGCTGTGTTGGCGGGCGCGCGGCAGGCGTCTTCCGAATGGCGCTTTCACGCGGCGATCTACCGGGCGCGGCCGGAGGTGAATGCAGTCATCCACACCCATTCGCCGCGCGCGACCGCGCTTTCGGCCCTGCGGCGCGGCATTCCGGCCTTTCACTACATGGTGGCGATTGCCGGCGGCGCGGACATTCGCTGCGCGCCCTACGCGACGTTCGGCACGGAAGAATTGTCCGAACACGCGCTGGCCAGCCTCGCGGGTCGCAAGGCCGTGCTGCTCGCCAACCATGGCGTGATCGCCATCGGGGCGAGCCTCGACGCCGCCTGGGTGGTGGCGCGCGAGGTCGAGAATCTGGCGTCGCAATATCTCGATCTGCTCGCCACCGGCCTCGACCCGGTCATTCTGGACGAGGCCGAGATGCGGCGCGTGCTGGCGCAATTCGCCAACTACGGCCGCAAGGGCTGAGGGCCGTCAGGCGGCCCCGACGCCCGTTTCGATCTGGCAGGCCACGCCCGTGCCGCCGAGCCCGCAATAGCCGTGCGGGTTCTTGGCCAGATATTGCTGGTGATAGTCCTCGGCGTAGTAGAACGTCGGCGCGTCGAGGATTTCGGTCGTGATCGGATTGTAGTTCCGCGCCGCCAGCGCCTTGCCGTAGGCGTCGCGGCTCGCCAGCGCGGCGGCGTGCTGCGCTGGCGTTGTGGTGTAGACGCCCGAGCGGTATTGCGTGCCCGCGTCATTGCCCTGCCGCATGCCCTGCGTCGGGTCGTGGCTTTCCCAGAACGTCTTCAGCAGCGTCTCGAAGCTGATCTTCGCCGGATCGAACGCGACCAGCAAGACCTCGTTGTGGCCGGTCATGCCGGAACAGACCTCGTCATAAGTCGGGTTTGGCGTCACACCCGCCGCATAGCCAACGGCGGTGACATGGACGCCCTCGCCGAGCTGCCAGAACTTGCGCTCGGCGCCCCAGAAGCACCCCATGCCAAACAGCACGGTCTCCACCCCGTCCGGAAATGGCCCCTTGAGGGGCTTGCCGTTGACATGGTGGGTGCGGGCGGTCGGGATCGGGATCGAACGGCCGGGCAGGGCCTCGGCGGCGGTGGGCAGATGGTCTGGCTTCTTGCGGAACAGGAACATGTTTCCCTCCTTGCGGTTTGCGCTATGTAAGCACGAACAGGGCGTACTGTAGAGGCCGGCGCGATCACGCCGGGTCACGAGCCCGTCAAGGGCGGCTGGAATAGCCGATCTGCAGGCGCTTCGGCTGCGCCAGCCATAGCAAAAACAGGCCGAACATCCCCAGCACCAGCCAGTTCGGCAGGTGGAAGAACGCCAGCAGCGCCGGATCCCACAATAGCGGGTGAATCTGCCGCTCCACCATCGGCTGCAGCAGCGGAAAGCGCGCCGGAAACAGGGTCAGGCACAGATCGCCGAAAGAGATGACCTTCAGGCTGGACGCCGCGATGGATCGGGTGCCGTCCACCACCAGCGCCGCGAAGCCGGAGGCGAGCACCAGAAGCCCTAGAACGCGCAGCACGAAACGGATCATGGCCATCTTCGATGAAGGGGAAGCGACGGGTCCGTGATAGCCGCCGCCCTCCGCCCTGTCCACGCCGACCGATTACGCCTTGCGCTCCCGCCCTTGCCGACTATAGTGCGCCGGCTTCGCGACCGGCGATTTCGCGCATCTGCGCAAGGCCGTGAATCATCGTGCGCGCCCCGGCGCGCGCTGCGGAGGGGTGGCCGAGTGGTTGAAGGCGCACGCCTGGAAAGTGTGTATGCGGGAAACCGTATCGCGGGTTCGAATCCCGCCTCCTCCGCCAGCTTGACTTTGAACCCAATTCTCTGCTCCGAAATTTCATCTGCAAATTCCGCCTGCGCCGCAGCGGTTTACCAAATAAGCTGTTGACCTCGCTTTGGCCTGCGCCGGCCAAAACCGCTCTCAGAGGGCCGATATTCTCCAAAGCTGTTGACTCCGCCAATTTAGTACGGATTTTCAACTGACTGAATTCCAAGCGATTTCGGGAATGGAAATTTCCCGAGTTTCGCATCCCTCTCGCAGCACCGATCGCTCAGCG
>CANJEY010000248.1 GCA_947472615.1 Beijerinckiaceae bacterium | reverse complement strand
TCGGCACGATCGACATCGACACTTCGAACATCAAGCTGTTCGACGCCAACGACCAGAGCGGCATCGTTGACAAGGACCGCACCGTCGGCGCAACGACCATCTCGCTCGCCACGATGGATATTTCGGCCCTGAGCGATTCCGCGGCTGACCTGCAGACGCTCGCCGATTACATCAGCATCGCCGACAATGCTCTGGGCGATGTGACCACCGCGGCGAGTTCGCTCGGCTCGTCGAGCCATCGTATTTCGACGCAGCAGGATTTCGTGTCGACACTGATGGATTCGCTCACCAGCGGCATAGGTCAGCTCGTCGATGCCGACATGACGAAGGAATCGACACGCCTGCAGGCGCTGCAGGCGCAGCAGCAGCTCGGCATCCAGTCGCTGAGCATCGCCAATTCGGCGAACCAGCAATTGCTGAAACTGTTCGGCGGCTGAACATACGCAGGCATTGCGCGCCGGAGCAGGACGCCCCGGCGCGATCGGTCGTCAAAGTTCTTGAACCGGAACTTACGGAACCGAGAAGCGGTCGGCGGAGACAATCTCGCTCAGCGTCTTGCGCTGGCTCGGAACCTCGCGGGCCTTCAGTGCGTCCGGCAGCGCGTCTCGGTCGCCGAGTTTGCCGATCGCCACGACGGCGTTGAACACATAACCTTCCGGCACATCAAGCGCAGCGCGTAGCTTGTCATGGCTGAAGCCCGCCATGCCGTGCGTCACCCAGCCCATTTTTGTCGCCTGAATCGCCAGACTCATCCAGGCAGCGCCCGCGTCGAACTGATGTGTGACGGACGGAACCTGCTGCCCTTCACGTTCCTGTGTCGACTTGGAAATGATCGCCACCAACACGGCTGACTTGCGCGCCCAAGGCTGATTGCCGGCGCCCAGCGAACCTACAAAAGCCTCAAAGATCGCCGCGCCACGCTTGCAATAGACGAAACGCCACGGCTGCACATTCGACGCCGATGGCGCCCAGCGGGCCGCTTCGAGCATCGTGAACAGCGTCTCGTCGGAAATCTCGTCGCTGGCGAAGGAGCGAGGCGCCCAGCGGTTCAGGAATTCTTCGGCAATCGGATGGTCGGGCTTGCGGTTCGTGGTGATGGCCATGTGTGGTTTCCGTACGTTCGGTGGAAGGCGCGGCGGGGCGCGCGCCTGACTTCGCGTTTTTTGTCACCGTGGTCAATTGTTGCGGCGGACGGGGATCAAGCCGCCCGACGATTGGCTCCGCCTTTCGGCGCGCTTGTTTGCCACGCTCGGATAGCCATAATCCGGTGGTCGCTTCCGGGCTGTGAAAGCCAGAACGGACCTCGATATGCACTAAAATGCACTGGACAGATTTCACTGTCCGGCATTAAATTTCATCTGCGGCGGGCGGGCCGGGAACCCCGCGCGCTCGCCATGGGAGGGAACATGCTGGTCGATCGTCGTCATCTGCTCGCCGGGACCGGGGCCGCCGCGCTCACCGCGCCATTCGGGCGCTTCGCCATCGCGCAGGGCGCGCCCATCAAGGTGGGGCTGTTGCTGCCCTATAGCGGCACCTACGCGGCGCTCGGCGAAGCCATCACCCGCGCCGCCGAACTTTATGTCAAACAGGCCGGCGGGACGTTGGGCGGCCGCGCCATCTCGTTCACCCGGCTTGACGATGAATCCGAGCCCACCAAGGCGACCGACCTCACCAACAAGCTCGTCTACGGCGAGAAGGTCGATGTGCTGATCGGCACCGTCCACTCCGGCGTCGCAATGGCGATGGCGAAGATCGCCGCCGAGGCCGGCGTGCCGACGCTGATCCCGAACGCGGGTGCGGACGTCATCACCCGCGCCGGTTGCGCGCCGAATGTGTTCCGCACCTCGTTCGGCAACGGACAGGTGAGCTACGCAACCGGCAAGGCCATGATCGCCGCCGGCATCAAGGAAGCCGTGACGCTCACCTGGCAATATGCGGCCGGCGAGGAAGATGTGGCGGGCTTCAAGGAGGCTTTCCTTGAAGGCGGCGGCAAGGTTCTGAAGGAAATCTACCTGCCGTTCCCGGATGTCGAATTCCAGTCGGCGCTGGCCGAGATCGCCTCGCTCAAGCCGCAGGCTGTGTTCTCGTTCTTTGCTGGCGGCGGCGCTGCGAAATTCATCAAGGACTTCGCCGGCGCGAAGCTGAATGAAAAGATCGCCCTGTGGGGGCCGGGCTTCCTCACCGACGGCGTCGAGAAGGCGGTCGGGGCCGCCGGCAACGGCGTGAAGACCGTACTGCATTACGCGGACGATCTCGACAATCCCCAGAACAAGGCGTTCCGCGCCGCGTTTGAGGCCGCCTACAAGACCTCAGCCGACGTTTACGCTGTGCAGGGCTGGGACACGATGGCGGTGCTCGACATCGGCCTGAAGGCCGTGAAGGGCGACGTCTCCAAGCGCGCCGATCTCAACGCCGCGATGGCCAAGGCCGCATTCGACAGCCCGCGCGGACCGTTCAAGCTCTCGGCGTCACGCAATCCGGTGCAGAATTTCTATTTGCGCGAGCTGAAAGACGGCGCGAACCGTCTCGTCGGCGTCGCCGTCAAGGATCTCGCCGACAGCACCAAGGGCTGCCGCGCGCTGACCTGAGGCATCCGGCTCCGCTCGCGCAGGCGGGCGGAGCCTCTCCATTTTTGGGTTGACGCGCGAAGCTGTTGACAGAGCCCGTGCGGGCCTGTTCGAGCTGTGCGATGGAACTCGCCCTCATCCAGATTTTCAACGGCGTCCAGTACGGGCTGCTGATCTTTCTCGCCGCGAGCGGGCTGACGCTCGTGTTCGGCATTCTGGGCGTCATCAATCTGGCGCACGGCTCGTTCTACATGCTCGGCGCCTATCTGGCGCTGACGCTGACCAGCCTGACCGGCGACATCTTTCTGGCGACGTTACTCGGCGCGCCCATCGCGGTCGCGTTCGGAGCGGCGATCGAATTCCTGTTCGTCCGCCATCTCTACAAGCGCGATCACCTGCAGCAAGTGCTGCTGACATTCGCGCTGATCCTGATCTTCAACGAGACGCAGCGCATCCTGTGGGGCTCCTATCCGCACTCGGTGCCTGCCCCCTCGTATCTCTCGGGCTCGATCAGCCTCACGGGCGCGCTGTCCTATCCGGTCTACAGGCTGGCGCTCACCGGCATCTGTCTGGCGCTGGCGATGGCAATGATGTTCGTCATCACCCGCACGAAGATCGGCGCGCTGATCCGGGCGGGCGAATCCAATCGCGAGATGGTGGAATTGCTGGGTTTCGACTCGCGCTGGCTCTACCGGCTGGTGTTCGCTTCCGGGACGGCGCTCGCTGCCGCCGCCGGCATGTTGGCTGCGCCAGTCGAGAGCGTCTATCCGGGCGTCGGCGAACGCGTGCTGATCATCTCCTTCGTGGTTGTGGTGATCGGCGGCATCGGGTCGATCCGCGGCGCGTTCCTCGGCGCACTGGCGATCGGAATCGCCGATGCGCTCGGCAAGGTTTTCCTTCCGGGCTTCGCCAGCATGATGATCTATGCGCTGATGGCGGCTGTGCTGGCGATCCGGCCGGGCGGGCTCTTCGGGAGAGCCGCATGATCCGCAATCCGACGCCGACCGTGTGGGCGATCATCGTCGTCCTGGCGATTGCGGCCGCCCTCGCGCCGATGTGGCTCGGCCCCTATGGGGTGAAGTTCGCGACGCGGATCATCTCGCTCGGCATACTGGTGCTGAGCCTCGATCTGCTGATCGGCGTCACCGGACTGGTAAGTTTCGGGCATGCTGCCTTTTATGGACTCGGCGCCTACGCGGTGTGGTTCGTATCGCCGAAGGACGACAGCGCCGATCTGCTAAAGGCTCTGGCCCTCGCGATCGGACTGGCCGGCGGCGCGGCGGCGATCATCGGCGCATTCGCGGTGCGGACGCGCGGGTTTTATTTCATCATGGTGACGCTCGCGGCGTCGCAGATGTTGTACGCGCTGTTTCACGACACGCGCATCGCGGGCGGATCGGACGGCGCGTCGATCGCCGTGAAGCCCGATCTCGTCATCGCTGGCGTAACGCTGATCGATTTCTACAATCGCAATTCGATCTACTGGTTCGGCCTCGCGGCGCTCGCGCTCTGCTATCTGCTAACGCTGTGGCTGGCGCAGACGCCGTTTGGGCGCGCCCTGCAGGGCGTGCGGCAGAACGAGACGCGCATGTCGGCGCTGGGCTTCGAGACCTACTGGTTCAAGCTAACGGTTTTCGTGATCGCGGGCGCGATGGCAGGGCTCGGCGGTCTGGTGTTCGCCTGCATCGACGGCTTCGTGCCGCCAGAGGCGCTCGGCTGGAAGCAGTCGGGCCTCGCGATCATGATGGTCGTGCTGGGCGGGACCGGCACGCTGCACGGCCCGATCTTCGGCGCAATCATCTACGCCATGCTGGAAGAAGCGCTGAAAAGCTCCGGCATCGTCGGGGCGACGATCGCCGATCATTGGGCGATCCCGATGGGGTTGGTGCTGATCGCCGTTGTGCTAGGCGCGCCAAAAGGCGTCGCGGGCTTACTGCCGCGACGCGCTGCGCAAAAGCTGACGCCATCCACAGACGAACCGCGGATCGTGGCGACGACGCAGCGTTTGTCTGTGGAGAATGTCGGCCGACGCTTCGGCGGCCTCGTGGCGGTTGATGGCGTCACGCTGTCGTTCGAGCCCAACAAGGTTCACGCCGTCATCGGGCCGAACGGCGCCGGCAAAACCACGTTCACCAATCTACTGTCGGGCGCTCTGCCGGTCAGCGCGGGACGCATCGCGCTCGACGACGAGGACATCACGGCGCTCTCGGCCGCCGCCAAGGCGCGGCGCGGCATCGGCAGATCGTTTCAGCGCACCAATGTGTTTGGCGATTTCACCGTCGGCGAAAACTGCGCCGTCGCCGCGCAGGCGCGAAGGCCCGGCGTGCTGCGGTTCGGGGCGGATCGTTTGCGCGAAGCCGAAGCCGTAGGGTTCGCGCTCGACGCGACGGGATTGCGCGAGCGTGCGCAAATCCGCGCGGGCGATCTCAGCCACGGCGAACAGCGGCAGCTCGAGATCGCGATGCTGATCGCCAGCGGTGCGAAAATTCTGATCCTTGACGAGCCGTTGGCCGGCACTGGGCCCGAAGAGACGCGCCGCGTGATGGACCTGCTGCGCGCGTTGACGCTCGACCACACGATCATCATTATCGAACACGACATGGACGCTGTGTTCTCGGCGGCCGACACGATTTCAGTGCTGGTCGGCGGCCGCCTCATCGCACGTGGCGCGCCCGACGACATTCGTCGCGATGCGGCCGTGCGAGAGGCCTATCTGGGCAATTTCGGCATGGAGCGCGCCCCATGAGCGCGCTGCTGGAAGCCACCAACATCCACGCCGGTTATGGGGCGATCCAGATTCTCTGGGGCGTCGATTTCCGAGTCGGCGAACGCGAGACCGTCGGCCTGCTCGGCCGCAATGGCATGGGAAAGACCACGCTGCTGCGCACGCTGGTCGGCCTCATCGACGCCGGCCCCGGCCACATTCGCTTCGCCGGGAATGATGTGACCCATGCGTCGACCGCCGCGCGTGCGCGCGCTGGAGTCGCGTTGGTGCCGGAAGGGCGCGGCATCTTCCCCAATCTGTCGGTGATGGAAAACCTAACGCTCGCGGCGCGCGCCGGCGCGAACGGATTGGCCGAATGGACCGTCGAGCGCGCCTTCGATCTGTTCCCTCGTCTCGCCGAGCGCCGCCGCAACTGGGGCGATCAATTGTCGGGGGGCGAACAGCAGATGCTGTCGATCGCACGCGCGCTGATGACGAACCCGCGCCTGCTGATGCTGGATGAAGCCACCGAGGGCCTCGCGCCGCTGGTGCGCGATGAAATCTGGGCGACGCTGCGCAAGGTCGCGCAGGCCGGCGTCTCGATCGTCGTCGTCGACAAGAATCTCGACGACCTGTTCGGGCTCGCCGACCGGGCCGTCGTGCTGGTCAAGGGCGAAGTGGTGTTCGACGGCGCGGCGCAGGCGTTGCGCGCCGACGAAGCTTCGGTACATCGCTGGCTCGGCGTTTGAGCCAACAGCGCAGCATCAGCCGAAGATGTCCTTGTAGATCTTGTTCCACACCGGCAGGTTCTGGTCGACCTCTTCGGGCGTGAAGAACTTGGCGCGGAACTTCGTTCCGTCCGGCCGCAACGCCGGATCGGACGGCGGCACCGCCGGATCGACCGGCATGTAGTCGGCGGCCTTGAACAATTGCTGGCCTTCTTCCGACACCATGAAGTCGATGAACAGCTTGCCGGCGTTGACGTGCGGGCCTTTCGTCAGCGAGAAAACGCTGAGCAGGCCGAGCGCCGGGTTCATCGGAATCCATGCGGACGGCGCGCCCTGCGCCTTGCTGATGACTGCGTGGTTGTTGAAGATCTGCAGGGCGATCTGATACTCGCCGGCGATCACCTGATCGAGCACCTGACGCGCCGCCAGAGGAATCGGCGAGACGCGCTGGTCGGCGAGCTTGCGCAGATAGGCCATGCCCTTGTCCTGCCCCATCTCGGCCAGCACGACGCCGATGAAGCCGGTGGCCGAGGCCGGAGAGCCGTTGGAGCCCCACGCCATCTTGCCCTTCCACTTGGGATCGAGCAGGTCTTCGAACGTCTTCGGCTCGCCGCCCTTCGGCACCAGATCGGTGTTGTAGCCCGGCGTCAGCACATAGAGATTGGTGGCGGTCCAGAAGCCTTTCGGATCGTAGAAATCTTTCGACAGACGTTTGGCGCTATCGGGCGTATAGGGCTCGAGCAGGCCCTCGCGCACCAGTTGCGGCGCGCCGAAACTGTCG
>CANJEY010000247.1 GCA_947472615.1 Beijerinckiaceae bacterium | reverse complement strand
GGCTTTACGTCAACGGCCAGATCGTGCAGCGCGAAGCCGCCCCGAAGGTGCGGACAAAGGACGCATTCGGCCGCGACGCCGACGTGCCGACTTATTTCGAGATGCTGCCCGGCGGCGTGAAGCATCTCATCATCGAGCGCGACGGCGACACGGGCTTCTTCGACAACACGAAGGTGTTCGAGGTGCCGCCCGGCCATTACTTCATGATGGGCGACAACCGCGACAATTCCACCGACTCGCGCGTCGGCCCGGAGGAGGGCGGCGTCGGTTTCGTGCCGTTCGAGAACTTCGTCGGCCGCGCCGAAATCATCTTCTTCTCCATCGAGGAAGGCGATTCCGCCTGGCAACTCTGGAAGTGGCCGACCTCGGTGCGGTGGTCGAGGATCTTCCAGCCGGTGCGGTGACGTGGGGAAGGCTTCAGCAACCGAAGGCGTCGAACTCGAAGCGCGGATCGGCTATTCCTTCCGCGATCGCCTTTTGCTGAAGCGGGCGCTCACCCATGTGAGCGCGGTCAAGACCAGCACGGCGCGCGTCGAGACCTACCAGCGTCTCGAATTTCTCGGCGACCGTGTGCTCGGGCTGGCGATCTCCGACATGCTGTTTTCGACCTTTCCGAAGGCGGACGAGGGCGAGCTGTCGCGCCGCCTCGCCGATCTGGTGCGCAAGGAAACCTGCGCCGACGTAGCGAAGGACTGGGGGGCGGGGCCGCTCATCCGCTTCGGTGGCGGCGAAAGCCTGACGGGCGCGACGAAGATCACCACGATCCTCGGCGACGTGTGCGAGGCGATCATCGGCGCAGTGTTCGTCGATGGAGGGTTCGACGAGGCGCGCGCGCTGGTGTCGCGCGAATGGGGCGACCGGATGCGCGCCCCGAAACGTCCGCTGCGTGATTCGAAGACTGCGCTGCAGGAATGGGCGCAGGCGCGCGGCTTGCCGGCACCGTCCTACACCGAGACCGACAGGTCTGGCCCGGCGCACGCGCCGATCTTCACGGTCAACGTGCAGGTCGAGGGATTTGCGGCGATCGGCGCCAGCGGCGCATCGAAGCGCGTCGCCGAACAGGCGGCCGCGAAGGCGTTCATGGAACGCGAAGGTTTGCGCGATGCGGGGCGCAAGGCGCGCACTGCCGCGCCGGAAGGTGAAACCATTGTCTGAAACAACCTGCGGCCTCGTGGCTTTGATCGGCGCTCCAAACGCCGGCAAATCCACGCTTCTGAACGCGCTCGTTGGCGCGAAAGTCTCCATCGTGTCGCGCAAGGTGCAGACCACGCGCAGCCTCGTGCGGGGCATCGCCCTCAAGGATCAGGCGCAGGTCATCTTTGTCGACACGCCCGGCATCTTCGCCCCCAAGCGGCGGCTGGACCGCGCGATGGTGACGTCGGCGTGGGGCGGCGCGTCCGATTCCGACGTCGTCGCGCTGCTGGTTGACGCCAAGCGGGGCATCGACGACGAGACCGCCGCCATCCTCGAGAAGCTTGCGGACGTGAAGCAGACGAAAGTGCTGATCCTCAACAAGATCGACACGATCGAAGCGCAGATGCTGCTCAAGCTCGCCGCCGACATCAACGAGAAAGTGGCGTTCACGGAAACCTTCATGGTTTCGGCGCTGAAGCAGCATGGTCTCGACAAACTGCTCGACCGGCTCGCCGCCATGATGCCGCCGGGGCCGTGGCTCTATCCGGAAGATCAGATTTCCGATGCGCCGCTGCGTTCGCTCGCCGCCGAAATCACGCGCGAGAAAATCTTCGAACGCCTGCACGATGAACTGCCCTACCAGATCACAGTCGAGACCGACGACTGGAAGGATCAGCGCGACGGATCGGCTCGAGTCGAGCAGACGATTTTCGTCACCCGCGACAGCCACAAGAAGATCGTCATCGGCGAGGGCGGCCAGATGCTGAAATCCATCGGCTCCGCCGCCCGCAAGGACATTATGGAAGCGGCCGAGACGAAGGTGCATCTCTTCCTGTTCGTGAAGGTGCGCGAGAACTGGATCGACGATCCCGATCGTTATCGCGAAATGGGCCTGCAATTCCCGAAGGAATGACGTGACCGACGCGCCCGCCTCGACCGCGCGCATCGCTCGCGGAACGCCGGAGTTCCGCCGCGTGGCGCTGGGTCTGGCGTGCGGCGGGTTCTCGATCTTTGCGCTGCTCTATTGCGTGCAGCCGCTGCTGCCGGCCTTCGCGCGCGATTTCGACGTCACGCCGGCGCAGAGCAGTCTCGCCATCTCGGCCGCCACCACGCTGATGGCCTTCGCCATGATCGGCAGCGCGCTGATCTCCGACGCCATCGGCCGGCGCGCCCTGATGATCGGCGCGCTGGTGTTTTCGGCTCTGTCCACGATTGCGATGGGGTTCGCGACCGAGTGGTGGCAAATGCTGGCGTTGCGCGGGCTCCTCGGCGTCACGCTGAGCGGTCTGCCGGCGGTCGCGATGGCGTATCTGGCGGACGAAATGGAGCCGGATGCGATCGGTTTCGCGATGGGACTCTATATCGGCGGCAACGGCATCGGCGGAATGATGGGCCGCTTCGTGGTGTCGGCGCTGGCTGACTGGGGCTCGTGGCGGCTGGGGCTCGGCGCGCTGGGCGCGTTCGGGCTTTTGAGCGCGGCCGCGTTCTGGTGGATTTTGCCGCCGTCGCGGAATTTCCGTCCCCATCCGGTCGGCTGGTCGAGAATCGTCAGTGGGCTGGCGAGGGAGTCGCGCGATCCGGGCCTGCGCATTCTGGTGGTCGAGTCGTTCCTGATGCTCGGCACCTTCGTGATGCTTTACAATTACATCGGCTTCCGGCTGCAGGCTCCGCCGTTCGATCTGAGCCAGACCGTCACGGGTTCGATCTTCGTGGTCTATCTGTGCGGCAGTTTTGGTTCGGCCTGGATGGGCAATCTGACCAGCCGCTTTGGCCGCAGCATCGTGTTCCCGTCGGGGCTCTGCATTTTCCTCCTTGGGCTCGCCATGACCTATCCGGACAATCTCGCCTCCATTGTGATCGGCATGGCGCTGGCGACGTTCGGGTTCTTCGGGGCCTATTCGGTGGCGTCGAGCTGGGTCGGGTTGCGGGCCAGCCCGCAGGGCAGGGCGCAGGCGTCGTCGCTCTATCTGATGTGCTATTATCTGGGCGCGAGCGTGCTGGGCTGGGCCGGCGGCTACGCCTGGTCGGCAGGCGGATGGCCGGCGCTGCTGGCGTCGGCGTTCGCTATGATGAGCGTGGCGCTGATAGGGGCCTGGATGCTGGCGCGGGTGCCGCCCCCCAAGACTTCGGGCTGACCGGGATCGTCCTGATGGAATGGCGCGACGAAGGCATCATCATCGGCGTCAAGCGGCACGGCGAAAGCTCGGCCATCGTCGAAGTGATGACGCAGGCGCACGGCAGGCATCTGGGCATCGTCAAGGGCGGCCGATCGCGGCGGATGCAGACGTTCCTTCAGCCTGGCAATTCGGCCGAATGCGTCTGGCGGGCGCGTCTCGACGAGCACCTGGGCACATTCCAGATCGAGACGACGCGCCTGCGCACCGCCGAAATCATGGAAACGCCGCTGGCGCTGCACGGCATGAACCTGCTCGGCACGCTGCTGCGTCTGCTGCCGGAACGCGATCCGCATCCCGCGCTCTACGAGAGCCTTGTGGTGACGATGGAGCATCTGGCGAGCCGCGAGGTCGCGCCCGCCCTGATGGTGCGGCTCGAAATGGCGGTGCTGGCGGAGTTGGGGTTCGGGCTCGATCTGGCCTGTTGCGCCGCGACGGGCGTGACCGACGATCTGGTTTATGTGTCGCCCAAGTCGGGCCGGGCCGTCAGCCGCATCGCGGGCGAGCCGTGGCGCGATAGACTGCTGCCGTTGCCCGGCTTTCTGGCGGGGGGATCGCACGCCACCGCGCTGGAGATCGACGACATCCGCAAGGGCTTCGCGTTGACGGGGTTCTTTCTTGAACGCGACGTATACGGGCCGCGCGGCCTGCCGACGCCCGACGCCCGATCCGCTTATCTGGCGCAGATCGAGACGCTCCGGCGGCGCGACGGCGAACTGTCGTAGGTCAGCGCTTGTCGAGATCGCCGCAGACTGCGGCGGGCTGAGCGAAGCCATAGCCGTCGTCGAGCGACGACACATAGGCGCAGGCTGAGGCGATGTCCTCGCGCGCTTCGCTGGTTTGCGTCACGCCCGCGAGCAGCACGCACATGCTGACGAAGCCGAACAGGACGCCGAAGAAGGATATGATCTTGGTCATTGCAAGCTAGCCCCGCGGGACGCGGCGCTGTCTCCCCGATAGCAGTGATTGAACCTGTCCCGCAGCCCATAAATGACCCGGGACGCAATGTGTTTCCGTGCGAATCCGCACATGATCGTTCAGCCGTGAATGCGCGCTTGTATGGCCGCCCCGGCGCCCGGGCTAGTGCAAAAACGTCACACCTTGTGCAGTGCGAAAGGCAGGGCCTACTTTTTGACGCCGGCGCGCTTGATCGCCTTGATGCGCATCGGCGGAATGCCGGACTTTTCAGCGATCTCGCGGTCCTGCTTCTCGATGATCGCCTTGGCGACCGCATCGCCGTCGAGCGAGCTCAGTTCCGACATGGGCACGCGGCGGTTGGAGCGCTGGCTGCCGTCTTCATAGACGACGTCGAACAGGATGAACTCGCCCACCTGAACGGATTTCTTGGCCATGGGATTACCTGTCGGCTGGAAACGTCGCGGCCGCTCCGTGCGATCGGGCGGGCAGGCGAGGTTTCGACTGCGGGATTCGTGGCCCTTGCTAGTCCTGTGCGCCGGGGGAATCAATGGCGGTCATGCGTGCGGGTTTCCCCTGCATCGTGGACGATGCCGCACAATTGGGCAGAAACTGTCAGATTTTTCAGATATTTCCGTGCACCCTTCGAGGACATATCAATTGACATGCGGTCGTCGCCACAGCAAAGGTCAAGCTCTTCAACCAGAAAGAGAGAGTTTGACGATGAAGTCAGGTCGCTATGGCGCGGCTTTGCGCCTTGCCGGTTCGTTCGCTGCGGCGAGCATGTTCCTTGCCGGTTCCGCGCTGGCGGAAGGCACGGGAAAGAACGGGGTTTTCACGATCCACAATGATACCGAGAGCAACACGGTCGTCGGCTTCTATACCAACGACGGCAGCGGCTGGAGCACCAACTGGCTCAGCCGTCGCCTTGCGCCCGGCGCGACAACGAAGATGGAATTCAGCAAGCCCGGCGGGAAGTGCAAGCAGACGCTGCGCGTCGGCTGGCTCGGCAAGCAGGGCGGTGAAGTGAAGGACGATCCGATCAATATCGACATCTGCGACGCGTCGAACGTGTATCTGCACGATAACGACACGTCCTACGATTAGTCGTCCACGACCACACCAGAGCTTCACCGTCGCAATTGACGTCGATCCCGACGCTGAACCCGGCATTTGCCGCCCCTTCCGCAAGACCATGCGGGAGGGGCTTTTTTTATTCGATCCGAAATCTGCTTCCTTTGGATAGCACAAACCAAGAACTTGCCCCGACTCGCCCGGTCGTCTAACGCATCCGTATGGGCAAAATCGATCCTCCCGCGCCGCCGTCCGGCGGCGGTTCCGATATCGTCAGTCTGAAGGATGCGCTGGAAGAGCGATATCTGGCCTATGCGCTGTCGACCATCATGGGGCGCGCGCTGCCGGATGCGCGCGACGGGCTGAAGCCGGTGCATCGCCGCATCCTGTACGGGATGAACATCCTGCGGCTCGATCCCGGAACGCCGTTCAAGAAGAGCGCCAAGATCGTCGGCGATGTGATGGGTTCGTTCCATCCCCATGGCGATCAGGCGATCTACGACGCGCTGGTGCGCCTCGCACAGGATTTTTCCTCACGCTACCCGCTGATCGACGGGCAAGGCAATTTCGGCAATATCGACGGCGATTCCGCCGCCGCCTACCGGTACACCGAAGCCCGCATGACCGAGGTAGCGGGCCTGCTGCTCGAAGGCATTGACGAAGACGCCATCGACTTCCGCGACAATTACGCGGGCGACCAGAAAGAGCCGATCGTTCTGCCCTCGGCCTTCCCCAACTTGCTGGCCAACGGCTCGCAAGGCATCGCGGTCGGCATGGCGACCTCGATCCCGCCGCACAACGTGGCCGAGCTTTGCGATGCGGCGCTGTATCTGATCACGCATCCGAAGGCGACGTCCGAACAACTCGTCACCTTCGTGCCGGGACCAGATTTCCCGACCGGCGGCATCATCGTCGACTCGGCCGAGTCGATGACCGAGACCTACCGCACCGGGCGCGGCTCGTTCCGCGTGCGCGCGCGCTGGTCGAAAGAAGACGGCGGCCGCGGCGCCTGGGTCGTGGTCGTCACCGAAATTCCCTACATGGTGCAGAAGTCGCGGCTCATCGAGAAGATGGCCGAACTGATCAACGACAAGAAGCTGCCGCTGGTCGCAGACATTCGTGATGAATCGGCGGAGGACATTCGCGTCGTCATCGAGCCGCGCACGCGCGCCGTCGATCCGGCGATGATGATGGAATCGGTCTTCAAGCTCACCGAGCTGGAAAGCCGTGTCTCGATGAATATGAACGTGCTGGTCGATGGCGTTGTGCCGCGCGTCGTGTCGCTGGCCGAAGCTCTGCGCCAGTGGCTCGATCATCGCCGCAATGTGCTGCTGCGCCGCTCGCAATACCGTCTGGGGCAGATCGAACACCGGCTCGAAGTCGTCGCCGGCATGCTGATCGTGTTCCTCAATCTCGACGAGGTGATCCGCATCATCCGCGAGGAGGACGAGGCGAAGGATGCGCTGAAGGCGCGCTTCAAGCTCTCC
>CANJEY010000246.1 GCA_947472615.1 Beijerinckiaceae bacterium | reverse complement strand
GAAACCCTGCTGATCGCCTATCTCGGAACGGCGTTAGGAGCGCTCGGGGCTTTGGCGACCTGCTTTTTTGCATCCGCAAATGTCACACCCATGCGGTGGATGCACTTCGTGGCGCGCCGATTTCTCGAAATATGCCGCACCGTGCCTGAAATGGTCTTCGCGCTCGTCTTCGTAGTAGCGTTCGGCCTGGGGCCATTGCCGGGCGTCCTCGCCATCGCGATCCACACTCTGGGCTCTCTGGGCAAACAGTTCGCCGAAATCGTTGAAAATATCGACATGAAACCTGTGGACGGACTTACGTCCTCCGGCGCTGGATGGATCCAGAATATTCGCTTCGGCGTGACGCCGCAGGTGCTCGCCGGCTTCACCAGCTACACGCTGCTGCGCTTCGAGATAAATGTTCGCGGCGCTGCCGTCATGGGCTTTGTCGGTGCGGGCGGAATCGGGCAGGAGCTGATCGTCGCCATCCGCAAATTCTACTATTCGGACGTCAGCGCCCTTCTGGTCATCCTGATAATGACCGTCTTCGCCATCGACACCTTCACAGACAGGCTGCGGCGTTCCATCATCGGACAAGAGGCGACACGCTGATGCGCCAAAATTCCATCAGCGAGAATCGTGCCGCCATGGCGGCGCGGTACCCGGAACAGTTTCGCAAGCCGGTTGCTGCCCGCCTGAAGGTTGGAGCGATCGTTTTCACATTCGTGGCGCTCTTCCTGTTCGGGGTATGGCGGCTCGATGTTTCGCTTTCGCGCATCATCTCAGGCTTGTGGCAATTGGGGTGGTTCGTCACCCTGATGTTTCCGCCGTCACCCGAGGGGCACTTTCAGACTTATCTGGTGGCGACTTTCGAAACCCTAGGGATCGCATTTCTGGGCACAGGCCTCGCCGCCGTGCTGGCGCTTCCTTTTGGCTTTCTGGCGGCACGCAATGTAATTCCAGTCTGGATATTTCGTCTTTTGACGCGTCGTTTTCTGGACAGCGTCCGATCGGTCGATACGCTCATCTGGGCGCTGATCTGGATCAGCGTCGTGGGACTCGGGCCCTTTGCAGGCGTTCTCGCCGTCGCCACATCGGACTTCGGAGCGTTCGGAAAGTTGTTTTCCGAAGCGCTCGAAACAGCTGACAACAAGGCCCGGGAGGGCATTCGATCGACCGGCGGCTCCTATCTGGCGGAAGTCCGCTTTGGCCTCATCCCGCAGGTCGTGCCTGTCATCGCCGCACAGGTTTTGTATTATTTCGAGTCCAATACGCGATCTGCGACGATTATCGGCATCGTGGGGGCCGGCGGGCTGGGACTTCACCTTTCCGAACAAATCCGCACGCTCGAATGGCAGCAGGTGAGCTTCATCATCCTCATGATCCTTGTGGTCGTCGCCATCATCGACTGGATTTCCTCCCGACTGCGTTTGGCGATCATCGGTTCGCGCGCAATTTCATGATGCTCTGTCATCGATGCGTCACGCGGTTTGCCTAAGTGCATGCATGCCTTTCGCGTAACGTTCATTGGTGCTTCAGTTGGTCTCTGCGACAATCAGTCAGAATGAGTCCGGCGCGGCAATAGAGCGTCAATCGTGGCTCGGCGTCCTCGCGCGCGCCACCACCGAAGACCTCAGCGCCGGCTTCGCTGCCATCGGTGGCGAGCCCCCCAACAAGGTGCTCCGCGCTCCTGAAACCGGCGCAGTTATGATCGAGGCGCGGGCTGGAGGCACCGGGCAGCGTTTCAATGCCGCCGAAGCGACCGTAACCCGCTGTGTGGTGCAAGTCGGGGTTACGATCGGCGTGAGCTACGCACTGGGGCGAAATCGCGAACGCGCTCGGCTTGCCGCTATCGCCGACGCGATCCTTCAGGACGCTCCCACGGGCAGCCAGTCGCGGGGTCGACTTTACGACGCCTTGATCGTGCCAACGCTCAAGCAGATGACTGAGAAGCGTAATGCTTCTTCGCGGAAAGCCGCAGCTACGCGTGTCGAGTTCTTCACGATGGTGCGCGGAGAAGGATGATGCTTGACGTCGCCTATGTCGCAGGGTTCTCCGATCCTGGCGCTGCTTCCCAGATGGTGTTCAGGTTGCTGCTCGACGGAATGGCCAGTCCTGGAAGTATCTTGACGATACCGGATCTTGGCGGCGTCCATCCCCCCGCTCTCGATTACGCGACTGCAGGAATTATCCTGGCGATCGCCGATCCCGAAACGCCGGTCTGGTTCAGCGACGCATTTCGCACCGATGTGGTGTCCAAATGGCTTCGTTTTCACAGTGGGGCGCCTGCCGCCGCTGAACCCAGCGAGGGAACCTTCGCTGTTACGAGAGGCACCGATGCGGATGGCGTACTCGGCCGGTTCGCCATTGGAGACGATCGCTATCCCGATCGATCCGCCACGGTGTTGGTCTCGTGCGCGTCGCTCGCTGGCGGGGATCCAGTTGTGCTTACCGGTCCCGGAATACCGGCGCCACGGACTGTCGCACCGTCAGCGCTGCGCGATGGATTCTGGAAGGAAGCAAAAGCCAACCACGCACGCTTCCCGCTTGGTGTTGATCTGATCTTTGTCTCAGGTGCGAGCTTCTTCTGTCTGCCACGTTCGACAAATATTTCCGCAGAAGGGGCCTTCTGATGTATGTCGCCGTCAAGGGTGGTGAGGCAGCGATCTCTGCGACGCATGATCTCGTCGCCGAAGAGCGTCGAGGCGATACGTCCGTCCCCGAACTCGACGTTTCGCAAATTCGTGAGCAGATGAAGCTCGCCTGTGCGCGCGTGATGAACGAAGGATCGCTGTACGACCCCGATCTTGCAGCGCTCGCGCTGAAACAATCCCAAGGAGATGTCGTCGAGGCGGCGTTTCTGCTTCGCGCCTTTAGGACCACGCTCACGCGCTTCGGTTCGACCGAGCCGGTCGATACCGGCGCCATGCATATTCGCCGACGCATTTCGGCCACTTATAAAGATTTGCCGGGCGGCCAGATCCTCGGCCCGACATACGACTATACACACCGCCTGTTCGACTTCGATCTCGTCGAGCGGACCGACGAACTGCCGAAGGCCCGGACCGTGCCGGCGGCTGTAGACGTCGCGATGCCTCGTGTTCCTGACATCCTCGGGGCTGATGGCCTGATGGAAGCCGAAACTGCGCCCGCAGGGGATCCTCGGCCGTTCGACATCACACGCGATCCAGTCGAATTCCCTGCCGATCGGCCTGTTCGTCTGCAGGCCATGGCGCGCGGCGATGAGGGCTTTCTGCTCGGTCTCGGCTATTCGGTCCAGCGCGGGTTTGGCGGCAATCACCCCTTCGCGGGCGAGCTTCGCATGGGCGAAGCGTCCCTACACTTCACGCCGCCCGAGCTAGATTTCCCGATCGACATAGGAGATGTGACGCTCACCGAATGTCAGATGATCAACCAGTTCGCAGGCTCGAAGGATGCACCGCCGCAGTTCACACGCGGCTACGGCTTCGCCTTCGGCCATGCTGAGCGACGGACCATGGCGATGGCTCTCGTCGACCGCGCGCTCAAAGCGAGGGAACTGGGCGAGGAGGCAAAACATCCCGCGCAGCAGGAAGAGTTCGTCCTCTACCACTGCGACAATGTCGAGGCTTCCGGATTCGTCGAGCATCTGAAGCTTCCGCACTACGTCGACTTTCAGGGCGAACTCGAGTTGTTGCGCAAGATTCGCGGCGATCTCGAACGACGTCTTCGGCCGGCTCCCAGCGCAGAGGCCGCAGAATGAGCATCGCCAAAAGCTCTCAGGCGGATAGAGCCGATTACAATTTCGCTTACCTCGACGAGCAGACCAAACGGATGGTGCGGCGCGCGCTCCTCAAGGCCGTCGCTATTCCCGGTTACCAGGTGCCGTTCGGAAGCCGGGAAATGCCGCTGGCGCGCGGTTGGGGGACGGGCGGCATCCAGATCACCGCCGCCCTTCTGGGCCCGACTGATGTTCTGAAAGTCATCGATCAAGGCGCAGACGACACCACGAACGCTGTATCGATCCGGCGATTCTTCGAGCGCGTCGCATCGGTGAAAACCACGACTGCAACCGGCGATGCCACGATCATACAGACGCGGCATCGCATTCCGGAGCAGCCGCTGCAGACCGGCCAGATCATTGTGTATCAGGTGCCGCAACCTGAGCCGTTGCGGGGGCTCGAACCGCGCGAGGAAGAAACCCGCAAAATGCACGCATGGGCCGAATACGGGCTTATGCAAGTGCGCCTCTATGAAGAGATCACGCGCTACGGGCAGGCGGCGACGACCTACGCTTATCCGGTTCTGGTCAATAATCGGTACGTGATGTCGCCGACCCCCATCCCGAAGTTCGACAATCCGAAGATGGACATGATGCCGGCGCTGCAGCTGTTCGGCGCGGGTCGCGAAAAGCGCATTTACGCGGTGCCGCCTTATACCTCGGTCAAGAGTCTCGATTTCGACGATCATCCCTTCACGATCCAGCAATGGGAGAAGCCGTGCGCGTTGTGTGGTTCTCGTTCGTCCTATCTCGACGAGGTCGTCGTGGATGATCGTGGCGGACGGATGTTCATCTGCTCCGACACAGACTACTGCGGCGGCAACGTCACTGATGTTGCATCCGAGGAAGCCAGCGCATGAACAACCAACTGTCTGCGCCTGAGAAGGAACTGCTTCGTGTCGAAGACGTCACGCGGCTTTACGGCGAGCGAGCTGGTTGTCTTGATGTGTCCCTGTCGCTTTGGCCAGGCGAAATTCTCGGCATCGTGGGCGAATCCGGATCGGGCAAGTCGACCCTGCTTCGCTGCTTGGCCGGCATCGACCCGCCGACGCGTGGCCACATCATGTTTGATTCCGGCAAAGGCTTGTTGGATATCTATGCCGTAGCCGAACCCGATCGACGGAACATGATGCGCACAGCCTGGGGCATCGTGCACCAGAATCCGCGCGATGGCCTCCGCATGGCGATATCGGCTGGGGGGAATCTCGCCGAGCGCCTCATTGACCGTGGCGATCGGCATTATGGACGCATACGCGAAGTCGCCCGCGACTGGTTACAGCGCGTGGAAATCGATCCCGCGCGCATGGACGACAAGCCACGAGCCTTTTCGGGGGGCATGCAACAGCGGTTGCAAATCGCACGCGTTCTCATTTCAGAACCACGTCTGGTGTTCATGGACGAACCGACGGGTGGACTCGATGTCTCCGTGCAGGCGCGTCTGCTCGATCTACTGCGGGTGCTTGTCCGTGATCTCGGCATTGCGGCGATCATCGTCACGCATGATCTCGCGGTGGCTCGCCTTCTGACAGATCGCCTGCTTGTCATGAAGGAGGGACGTGTTGTCGAGCATGGCCTCACAGATCAGGTGCTGGATGATCCCCATCACCCCTACACCCAGCTTCTGACATCTGCCGTGCTGGCTGCCTGAAAGTCGAACGGAGAGTTCATGACCGTCACGATCCGGGTCGAACAACTGACCAAGCAATTCGTACTCCACAATCAGGGCGGCGTGGCGCTTCCCGTGTTTCGCGACCTCAAATTCGAGGTCGCCGCCGGAGAAATGCTTGTTCTCCATGGCCGCTCGGGGGTCGGAAAATCGTCACTGCTCCGTATGCTCTTCGGCAACTACAAGCCGAGCGCGGGCCACATTTTCATCCAGCATCTTGGCGAAATGGTCGACATCGCTTCAACAGCGCCCCGCACGTTGCTGGAGATTCGCCGGAAATCGATTGGGTTCGTCAGTCAGTTCCTGCGCGTCATACCGAGGGTGACGGCAGTGGACGTTGTCCGCGACCGGATGCTGGCCCGGGGCGTGGACGCGAGGCTCGCCACCGAGCGCGCGCAGGTCATGTTGGAGCGGCTCAATTTGCCCAGCAGGCTTTGGAAGCTCGCTCCCTCCACATTCTCGGGCGGTGAGCAGCAGCGCGTCAACATTGCGAGAAGTTTTGTCGATCCAGCGCCCATACTGTTGCTCGACGAACCCACGGCGTCTCTTGATCCAGCCAATCGCGACGTCGTGATTCAGTTGATCCACGAAACTCGCCAGGCGGGTCATACGCTCGTCGGCGTGTTTCATGATCAGGGCGTCCGCGAAGCGGTGGCCACCCGTACGCTTGATCTCACTCATTCAGACAGGGCCGCACGATGACGGAAACGATCCTCACCAATGCCTGGTTGATTCTCGAAGACGAAATTCTGCAAGGGACCATAGTGTTCGGGCCGGACGGCATCCGAGGCGTCGATAGCGGGCGGTCGTCCCTGCCGGCGGCAGTCGATGCAGCCGGCGACTATGTCGCGCCGGGCTTGATCGAAATGCACACCGACAATATGGAAAAGCACTTCCTTCCGAGGCCCAGCGTCGTTTGGCCAAACCCCATGGCCGCCGCAATGGCGCACGACGCCCAGATGGTCTCCGCCGGAGTCACGACGGTTTACGATTCACTCGCCTGCGGTGCAGTTTTCGGAGCCAAAGACTTCCGCGCGGAGATGTTTCCTGAAATGGTGCGGGCGATTGAGGCGGGCGCGGACCACGGCGCTTTTCGGATCGATCACCGTATCCACATTCGTTGCGAGTTGTCGGCGGACGGTTTCGCCGAAACCCTTGGGGATCTCAACGAGCACCCACTCGTCATGCTCATTTCGCTGATGGATCACACACCGGGCCAGAGGCAATTCAAGAGCCGTCAGCACCTCAAGACGTACAACATGGGCGTTGGCAAATCAGAAGATCAGCACGAGAAGGAAGTCGCAGTTCGGCTCGAACGTGGGCCGCTCAATGTCGCGAAGAACTGGCCTTACGTCGTTGATCTGTTTCGCAATCGCGGCATTCCGATCGCCACGCACGATGACACGACGGAAT
>CANJEY010000245.1 GCA_947472615.1 Beijerinckiaceae bacterium | reverse complement strand
GGCAGTCCGCTGGCGGAGCCGACGGCCGAGCCCTTCTGACGGGCGATCGATTCGAGACGGTTGAGGGCGGCGTCGATCGCCTCGGGACGAGGATCGATGTCGATCGCCACGTCCGCGGCGCGGAACGCCACGCCCTGACCGGGCGCCATCTGGGGGGCGAGCGTACGGGCCGAGGTGCCGTCGTCGAAGAACGCGAGGCCGCGTCCGCCGGCTTCCCGCAGCACCGGGCCGATGGAGCGCTCGTCGGCGGTGAACTTGCCGCCGAGAAAATTCGCGACGCCGACGTAGCCGGTGAAGCGGCTCATCAGCCAGCGCAGATTGTCGAGGTTCTCGTCCACCGAGGCGTCGGTCAGCAGCGTATGGGGGCCGGGGGTCTCGCGCGCGCCTTCGAACGATTCCATCGGCAATTGCAGGATGACCTCGTGGCCGGTCTCGCGCGCCTGCGCCACCTGCTTTTCGAGATCGGCCCCGTAGGGCGCGAAGCCCAGCGTCACCTCGCCCGGCAAGCGGTCGGACGCGGTCTGGGTCGCGGCTCTGTTCAGCCCCATGCCGCCGACCACGAGCGCGATGCGGGGTGCGCCGGATTTCAGTTTCGACGACAGCATCAGCGGCCGGGCGTAGACCTCCAGAGGCTTGGCCCCGTCCGCCCCGATGCGCGGCAGCAGGCCGTGGCGGTTGCGCTCGACGAGCCGCTGGTCAGGTGAGGGATTGAGCTGGATGCCGAGATCGTTCGGAATCTGGATGACCAGCGCGCCGGGCGTGGTCCCGTCGCCCTGCCTGACCACCTTCACGCCGCTCTGAGCTTCGACGTCGGCCCCGGTGGCGCGATTGCCGGCGATCGTGCCGGTGACGTCGGTAGAAACGGGGGGAAGGCCGGTCGCGGCGGTCGATGGCGTCGATCGGGCGGTCGTGCGTTCGATGCGGGCGACCGCGTAGGGCTGGCCGCCCATGCCGTCGTCGGTGATCCAGACGAAGACGCCGAGCGCGCCGGCCAGAACCACGATGCCCGCAAGCCCGATCCGGTTCCAGGGAATCTCGCGCGCCGGCCCGATGCGGCCGATTCTATCGACGCCGAGCGGGCGATTGAGATCATCGACAGCCATCGAGATCGCGATCCTTCAAATGCCTAGCCGGATCAAAAGGCCCGGCCGCGCATTGTGAGTCGCGCGGCCGGGCCCGTCGAGCCCTAAAGTCGGACGGCGTTGCGCCGGCCGGCGTGGATCAGTTCGGAACCTTGGCGGGTTCCTTCGAGTCGGTCGTGTTCGCGGCCTTCTTCGAACCGCGCAGGATGTCGAGGGCGGCGGCGAGTTGCTTGTCCTTGCTGCGATCGGCCGGCACATAGGCCTGCGAACCACCCTTCTCCTCCTCACCGTTCTTGAGATGACCCTTGAGGGCGGATTCGCCCTTGGTCTCGTCCTTGCCCTTCAGTTCGTCCGGCACGTCCTGCAGCACCTGCACGTCGGGGTCGATGCCCTTGGCCTGAATGGAGCGGCCCGACGGCGTATAGTAGCGCGCCGTGGTGAGCCGCAGCGCGCCGTTGTTCTGGCCGAGCGGGATGATGGTCTGCACGGAGCCCTTGCCGAACGAGCGGGTGCCGAGGATCGTGGCCCGCTTGTGGTCCTGCAGCGCGCCGGCGACGATTTCCGACGCCGAGGCCGAACCGCCGTTGATCAGCACCACGACAGGCTTGCCCTTCGACAGGTCGCCGAGCTTGGCGTTGTAACGCTGCGTTTCTTCGGCGTTGCGGCCGCGCGTCGAGACGACCTCGCCGCGCTCGAGGAAGGCGCTGGAGACGCTGATCGACTGGTCGAGCAGGCCGCCGGGATTGTTGCGCAGGTCGATCACGTAGCCCTTGAACTTGTCGGCCGGGATTTCCGCGTTGAACTTCGTCATCGCGGCCTTGAGGCCGTCGTAGGTTTGTTCGCTGAACTGGGTGATGCGGATGTAGCCGACGTCGTCGCCTTCCATCTGTGAGCGCACCGAGCGGATCGTGATGGTGGCGCGGGTGATCGGGAATTCCTGCGCGTCCTTGCCGGCTCGCACGATGCTGAGCTTCACGGTCGAATTGACCGGGCCGCGCATCTTCTCGACCGCCTGATTGAGCGTCATGCCCTGCACGGCTTCGCCGTCGATGGCGCTGATGATGTCGCCCGACATGATGCCGGCCTTGGAGGCGGGCGTGTCGTCGATCGGAGTAACGACCTTGATCGCGCCGTCCTCCTGCGTCACCTCGATGCCGAGGCCCCCGAACTCGCCGCGGGTCTGCACCTGCATGTCGCGGAAGCTCTTGGTGTCCATGTAGCTCGAATGCGGATCGAGCGAGGTCAGCATGCCGTTGATGGCGGCTTCGACCAGCTTTCCTTCATTCGGCTTCTCGACATAGTCGGACCTGATCTTCTCGAACACGTCGCCGAAGAGGTTCAGGTTGCGATAGGTGTCGGAAACGGCGGCCGTCGCGGGCGAACCGGACAGGAGCCGCGTCTGGGTGGCGATCGTGGCCGTGCCGGCGCCGATCGCGGCGCCGAACAGAACGAGGGAGAACTTGTTGCGCATCATCCGCGAACCTTTTCCAATTCCGTCTTCGCCCACCATGGGCCCGGATCGACAGCCGCCCCGTCTTTTCTGAACTCAACATAGAGCACTGGCTGGGAAGCGCCAATCGCGATTGCAGTCGCCGTCTTGGCCGATCCGTCGCCCATGGACGCTACAGGCTCTCCGGCGAGAACGAACTGTCCTACATTGACGCTGATCCGCGCCATTCCCGCCAAGACCACATAATATCCGCCGCCCGCGTTGATAATCAAGAGTTGTCCGTAGGTTCGGTACGGTCCCGAAAAGGCGATCCAGCCGTCGGTCGGGGAGGCCACGAGGGCGTTCGGCTGGGCGCCGATCGACAATCCCTTCTCGGTTCCGCCGAAGCCGTCGGCAGCCCCGAAGGTCTTCACCAGCCGGCCCGAAACCGGCATCGGCAACAGGCCCCGGGCGTCGGAAAACGCAATGGCCGGAGCCAGTCGCGCGGAATTCTGGAACGGCGAGGGGCCGGGCCGGCCCTTGCCGGGCGGGGTGAGGGCGGCGG
Source organism: Beijerinckiaceae bacterium (assembly GCA_947472615.1). Classification (GTDB taxonomy): domain Bacteria; phylum Pseudomonadota; class Alphaproteobacteria; order Rhizobiales; family Beijerinckiaceae; genus Terripilifer. The sequence goes on along the minus strand of CANJEY010000245.1, from coordinate 3,785 downwards.
TGCGGCGGTTCGACTCGTCGGCCTTGCGGGCGGCGTCCGCGGCCTTGCCGGCGGCGGCGACTTCGCTCTCCATGCGGGTGATCAATTCTTTGAGATCGAGCGCCTGACGGGCCAGATCGCCAGCCTTGCTGCGCTCCGCCGCCAGCGCCCGCTCGGCTTCGCCGATAGAGGACTGGCGGGCGTCGACGAGCGCCGCGATGCGCTGGCGCTCGGCGGTGAGGGAGGCGACCTCGCGGGCGAGGGCGTCACGTTCGGCCGCGACCGAACGGCGCACCCGCACCAGATCCTGCAAGTCGGCGGCCAGAACCTCGACCTCATTGCGCAACTCGGGCAGCACCGAGCCGAGCAGCATGGAGGTGCGGACCGCCTGCAGCATGTCGTCCGGATTGGCCAGCACGGCCGGAGGCGGCTTGCGCCCCATGCGCTGCAGGATCGCCAGCACCTCGACGATGACGCCGCGCCGCGACGTCAGGGAGCGGCGGATAGCGTCCTCGCTGCCGGTCGAGCTTTCGAGCTGTTTCTCGACATCGCCGACGCGCCTCTCAGCGGCCTGCACGCGCCCGGCGGCCTCCAGCATGGCGCTGTTGAGGCGGGCGCGGTCGTTGCGGATGGTCTCGATCTCGGCTTCGAGCTTGCGGCGCTGGTCGTCTGACGCCTTCAGAAAGTCCTCGATGCCGCGCAATTGTTCCTGCGGGTCCGGGACCGTCGGCGCTTCGGCCGCCGCCGGGGCGGGGCTCGCGGGGGGCGATTGCGCCGGCGCCGGAAGGGGCAGGCACGCCAGCGCCGCCGCCAGCAGGCGGATCACTCCGAAGGATCGGGGCTGGCGAACGGGCACGGGCTCTTCCGGCGAATCACGGACGTTCAGGTTACCCTGAAGCCCCAAACCGCCAATCGTCTAGCGCCAGAACATGGCGGCAGGCGGGCGTCATTCGGAACCGGCGCCTCGCGCCGTCAGCCGCTTGCGGGCCTTCTTGCGCAAATCCTTCAGGTCGATGGCGAGCGGCTGCATCGGCTCGGACCGGGGTGGTGAGGCGCGGGCGCGCTCCTGATCTTCCAGCAGGCGCAGACCGGCGCGGATCACCTCGCTGGCGTTGTTGTAGCGGCCAGTGGCCAGCATATCCCGCACGAAGCCGTCGAAATGCTGGCCCAGCGTGTAACTCGCCATCTGTTACTCCCTGAATATCTAATACGATTTAATAATATTGGATCGCAATAAAAGCTAGGATCGATGATAGGGATGTCCGGCGAGGATCGTGATAGCGCGATAGATCTGTTCCGCCGCCATGATGCGCACGAGCTGATGCGGCCATGTCATCGCCCCGAAGGCGATGGACGCGCCCGAGCGGCGCAGGGCCTCGTCGAGGCCGTCCGGCCCTCCGATGACCAGTATTGTCGCCGGGGCGCCGGAATCCCGGCTCTTGCCCAGATCGGCCGCAAAAATCTCGCTGGTCGGGCTCTTGCCGCGTTCGTCGAGCAATAGCAGCCGAGCGCCGGGCGGAATCAGCTCCCGGATGGCGCGCGCTTCCTCGGCCTTGCGATCTTCCGGGCGGCGGGCGCGGCTTTCGTCGATTTCGCGAGTCTCGACGCCGGTGAGCCCGGCGTTACGGGCGGTCGCGGCGGCGCGTTCGATGTAACGGTTGAACAGGTCGCGCTCCGGCCCCGCCTTCATGCGGCCGATGGCGATGAGAATGATGCGCATGCGAACCGATCCGCGAACAGGTTCGCCTCGATAGGCCCGAACGGGCCGGGGCGCAAAGCAGCTATTCTGTCTCGCCCAAAACGATCTGCGCCGCGGCGAGCAGATTTTCCCAGGATAGCGGGCGATAGACGAACGCCACCTTGTGCGCGCCTGCCGGAACCTCGACGCCGCGGAACAGGATATCGGTGCGCAGCAGCGGCTTGCGGACGCCGTCCACCTCGACTTCCCAGCCCGGATACCACGGGTCGTGCAGGGTCAGGATATTCGGCGTGGCGGATTCGACGGCGATTTCGACGCGGCCGGGCCCACAGCGCGTGATGCGGGATTTTCCCGGTCCGGCGGTAGCGGGATATTTCTGCAAGAGGTCGTCGTCGGCGTCGACCAGCACTTCCTGATCCGGCATGCTCGCCGGAAACTGCCCGGCGTCGATGTAGGCTTCCGCGTCAGCGACCTGAACACGCGATTCCAGCGTCACGCGCGGTTCGACGTTTTCCAGGCGGTAGATCCACACGCGTGGTCCAGACATGATCGCATCGGCGACGGAACGGCGCGCCAGACTCGGCAGTTTCTCGATGGGCCGGTCGAGCACCACATATTGCAAGCCCAGCATGCGGCCGAGCAGGCAGTCGTAAGTCGGGAACGAGCGTGGAAAGCGCCGCTCGACGGGGGCATAATTGCTCTCGCCCGGCGACACGAGACGGTCGTAGGCGCCAATGCGCAACGGGTTGTAGCCGTTGGTGGCCTCGAGCCCCAGCACCATGGCGGCGTTCTGCCACGGCCCACCGAGGCCGATCATCTCGACGCGCGGGCGAACGCCCTCGGCCGAATGCAGCTTCGAATCGGCCTCGATCGCCGCCACGACCTGCTGCGCTTCGGGTGTCGGGGATTCGAGCACCGCGTAGTAGGCGCGGCTTTCGGCGTTCATCACCGAGGCGGCGTTGAGCCCGGTCAATTCCGCGCCGGTGATCAGCACCGCGACGCTCGCCGCGATCATTCTGGCCCGGGCGGACTTCGCAAGAAGGAGCAGCGCCGCGACGCCGGCGTAGACCAGCGCCGACTTGCCGAGTTCGATGCTGGCCGCCAGACCTTTTGACGATTGCTGCGAGAATGCGATGGCCCAGACCAGCAGCCCAGCAACCGAGAGTCCACAGACGCACGCCGCCAGACGCGAACATTTCGGCAGTCCGTCGCGGATATAGTCTGCGAGGAGCCGCCCGCTGAGGAACGCCAGCGCCAGCAGGAAGATGAACGTCGCCCCAACGGGCCGGCGGAACAGATCGACGCCCGGCACATGCTTGAACAGGAACGGGAACAGCGGCGTGTAGCGCCCCATCGCATAGAGTACGGCGAACAGCGCGATCGCCGCGAACGCGATGGCGTCGCGCCCAAACAGGCGGCGGCCCGCGAACCCGTGCCACATCAGCAGCAGCGCTGGCAGGGTGCCGGCGAACAGGTAGTTGAAAGCACGGTCGGTTGAATCAACCTCGGGCCGGGTGAAATAGCCCGGCCCCCAATTGCCGACGCTCAGGGCATTGAGCGAGCCGAACACGTTCGCGCTGAACAGATTGGCGAAATTTACCGGATACAGCGACGACCGCAGCGCCAGTTCGAGATCCATCTCGGGCCGGTTGGAGAAGTCTGAGAATTGCACCGTCAGCAGCAGCGGAACCACGGCGATCGCCGCCCCCGTCAAGGCCGCCGCGGCCAGAACCGGAATGCGGCCGAAAAAGAATTGCAGCCGCTGGTCGCGGCGCAGAATGTGATGCGTCAGCAGCGCAGTCAGCACGAAGCACATCAGCAGCGGCTCCTGCGTGCGGCCAAGTACGATCAGCGCCGCGACCGCGCCGAAGCCGATGGCGGCTCGCCACGAGCGTTTGTCGAGCGCGATTTCCATCCACAGCAGCGCGATTGGAAACAGGCCATAGGCTATGATGATGCCGACATGATTCATGCGGCCCGACACCGCGCCGCCCAGCATGAACACCATCGCGGCGAGCACGGAAGCCGAAGTGGGCCAGGCGCGCCGCTGTCCATAGGCGGCGATCGCCAGTCCGCCGCCGAGCAGATGCGCAAACACCATCAGGTC